>JAFAGE010000406.1 GCA_023423015.1 Bacteroidota bacterium | reverse complement strand
GTTCTGATGGCAAATACAGATCCGTCGCTGGTAGACTGGCAGATGGATATTTATTGGGTTATCGTTCCCGGAGAAGATCCTGAAGCATGGATCAAGAAATATCCGAATCGTTTCAAACTTTGCCATGTAAAGGACCGCCTGAAGACTGCAAAGGCGGGTGAAGCGGATGCCTCAGCCGACCTGGGTACCGGTTCCATCGACTACAAGAAAATACTGCGCACTGCGAAAGAAAACGGCATGGAGTATTACATTGTAGAGCAGGAAAAATACACCAACAGCACGCCTATAAAAAGTGTTCAGGCGAATGCTGAGTACATGAAAAATCTGAAATTCTAGATACAAGAGAGGATAGACGCTATTCAACCAGGATTCTTTGAAATTCCAGTGAATCTCCGTTAAAAACATTGAAGTCTACCTTACTTACAATTCCATTTACCCTGCCTGTCTCGCTGTACTGCCAGAAATGCCAGTCGCGATATATGCGGGGTTTTCCTTTATTTATATAGTGCGCAACCCATAGCGGGTAGTCATCGAACTGGTCTTGTAAGTTTTGCCGGTAAAAATCAACATTGGTGTAAATGATTGGCCGCACACCGTAGTATTGTTCTACGATGTCGAGCCATTCCTGTACACGCTGCCGAAGTTTAGGAGCAGGCACGCCAAAAGTTTGCTCCACGTCGAGTACGGGAGGCAGATCTCCTGGTTCGAGGTCTACGCTGCTTATGAAATTTTCTGCCTGTGTTCTTCCGCTTTTTGATGCAAGAAAGAAGTGATATGCACCACGCGTAACATTCGCTTGTTTCGCTTTCTTCCAGTTGCGCTTAAAGAATTTGTCTTCGTTTACGTTGCCTTCAGTTGCTTTAATAAAAGCAAAGCTGATGCGTACATTATCAACCGACATTGCCTTAACGCTGGACCAATCGATGAGGTGCTGGTATTTTGAAACATCAATGCCATGCACGGTGTAGTTCGAAGGGATTTCGATTCCAAATTCATCGTATCGCACATAGGCAGCTTTTCGACCTATCAGCCACTCATACGTCCAAAGGCACAACATCACAGCGATGCTAAGTCCGATACAAAAAACGAGAATCCTCCAATTGCGGTCTTTACTTTTCCGGGGCGGCATTTATGAAACAAAGATAATGTCGCTTCACACCGAATTGCGAAGTTTATCGAGCAAAAGATTTACTGTTTTCGCCTCATCTACAGAAAGATTTCGGAGGTGCGAATCCAGTTCGTGCGTATGATTGTCGAGTTCGTTAAGTAGTGCCATTCCTTTCTCCGAGATGGTTACATCCACCAGCCGGCGGTCATTTTTGCAGATTACTTTTTCTACCAATCCTTTTTTCAGCAGGCGGTCCACAATGCGGCTCGTGTCGCTCATTTTATCGAGCATACGTTGCCTGATTTGCAGGGTGGAGAGTGGTTTACCGGCACCTCGCAGGATGCGCAGGATGTTATACTGTTGCATGGTGAGGTCTGCCTTTTCGAAGAACCTTTTAGCTCTTTCCATCGCCCAGTTGTACGTGTAGATAAGGTTCACATTCATTTTGTGGTATTCACTGTTGAACTTAGTCTGGTGAATATCATTTTCAATACTCATAAGATGGGTTTAATTTATGGTGCTATTGCTCCGTCCACACTTTTGTTCCTTCGGTGCAGTTAGAACAGATTTCTATATTCTTTCTTCCGATGAGTATCTGTTTTCTGAAACGTACATAGTCGTTGTTGTGCCAGATTTCACGGAATGGTTTATTCTTAAGATCTCCTAATTTATGCGTTGCGTCTTTGTCGAAGCAACAGGGTACCACAAGGCCATCCCAGGTGATTACCGTGGCATGCCATAGGCGCCAGCAATGATTAGC
The DNA here is from genome assembly GCA_023423015.1 of Bacteroidota bacterium. GTDB lineage: Bacteria > Bacteroidota > Bacteroidia > Chitinophagales > Chitinophagaceae > Flavitalea. The sequence continues at coordinate 3,384 of JAFAGE010000406.1, read as the reverse complement.
CATTGAATTCTTTAGTTGGTAAACACCGTCTGAGTTCTTCCGGTAACGCCGGTATTTATCTGTGTCGGGTATCAGGTGGTGCGGATCGTTGATGTAATCGTATACCTGTGCAGTTTTAAATCGTACTTCATCTACCCCAAGTTCTTTTCCCAGTTGTTTTATTTCTTCTGTCTGATGTTCGTTCGGCTTTACAACCAGGAACTGGAAAATAACAAAGGGTTTGCTGCTTCCAAGTTTCTTCTTCCAATTTACCAGATTTTTGGTTCCTTCCAATACTCTATTTAAAGATCCTCCCACGCGGTATTGCTGGTAAACCTCCTGGGTGGTTCCGTCTATGGAAATAATCAGCCTGTCGAGCCCGCTTTCTACCGTTTTCCGGGCATTTTCATCGGTGAGGTAGTGTCCGTTGGTAGAGGTGGCTGTATAAATTCTTCGGGATGAAGCATATTGAACCATTTTCAGGAACTCCGGGTTCAGATACGGCTCGCCCTGGAAATAGAATATCAGGTAAAGTAAATCCGGCGCAAGCTGGTCAACGGTCTGCTGAAAGAAATTATCCTTCAGCATCCCCGTAGGTCTCGTAAAAGCACGAAGTCCGCTCGGGCATTCGGGGCAGCGAAGATTACAGGAAGTTGTCGGTTCGAATGATATTGAAATGGGTAAACCCCACTGAACCGCCCTGCCGGTCCATTTACTGAGATAATAACTGCCCAACACCTTAAATGCATTCCATGCCCTTCGTACCGAAAGTTTCGAAAGAAGGTTTAAGGTATCTCGCAGGTGGATGGATGGCATATAGTGCAGCAGCAGTTACCTGAACATGAGCTCTTTTACTTTTTCCTTGTCTTCTTTCTCCTGTTTAAGGTCGAAAGTAGTACCAAAAACATGATCCCAGAGAGTTGTGCTTACGCCAAATCCCTTATCATCATTTTTGTAGTGATGCAGGTGGTGGTTTCGCCAAAGCGGTTTTAACCATTTGAATGGTGGATTCCATGCATGGATTGCATAGTGCATCGAACCATAAATCAGGTATCCGATGATAAAACCCGGGAAAAACATAAAAGCCGCTTTCCCCATAATTAAGTACTGCAATGAGAATAAAACTGACGCAAGTATCAGGCTTGGCACAGGAGGCATAAACAGCCTTTCGCGGTCGCGCGGAAAATGGTGATGATTGCCATGCATTACGTAAATAAACCGCTGAGCTCTTTCACTTTCGGCTACATAGTGGAAAGCGAAGCGGTGCATGAGGTATTCAAAGAATGTCCAGCAAAACATCCCTGTAAAAAACAGGATTACGATTTTCCATACTGGCTCACTATGCGTACTGAATGCATAATACATGAGAGCGGTAGCTATTGGCACATACATCCCCCAGATAACCAGTGGATGTGTTTTGGTGAGTACTTCCAGGTACCTGTTGTTAAATAACTGCGCTTGCCCTTTGTTGTTAATCTTTTCGAATTTCATACTCCAGCGGGTTTGCGGTTCAAAAATACAAATGAATACTGTGAATAGCGAAATCGATTCCCGTTACCTTTGGCCATTTCCGGCAGGTATAACATGAAAATAACAACCACATGAAACTTGTTTCTTATATAAGAGAAGGTCACGATCAACTTGCGCTGCTTGTAAATGGATTGCTTTTCAATATGGATCGCATTCATCCCGACCTTCCAAATAACATGAGCATGTTCCTGCAATATTGGGAAGATTCGTTGCCGATGGTTCGGGGTGGACAAATGATGATAGAAGAAGGGAGAATTAATGAAGCCGATGGAATCCCGGTAGAAGAAGTTGAAATTCTTGCGCCGGTTCCTTTTCCTCCTTCGTGCCGCGACGCGTATGCATTCAGGCAGCACGTAGAAACTGCACGCCGCAACCGCAACCGCGAAATGATTGCGGAATTCGACCAGTTTCCAGTTTTTTATTTCACCAATCACCACAGCATAAAAGGTGCCGGTGATATCTATTGCATGCCCGATCATTTTCAGAAACTGGATTTCGAACTGGAAGTTGCCATTGTAATCGGCAAGCAGGGAAGGAATATCAGGGCAGAAGAAGCCGATAGTTATATTGCCGGGCTGATGATCATGAACGACTTCAGCGCACGTACACTGCAGTCGGAAGAAATGCTGCTGAACCTGGGGCCCGCCAAGGGGAAAGATTTTGCAACAACCGTAGGCCCCTGGCTGGTAACACCCGATGAACTCGAAGGTTTTGAAGTGCCTGCTGAAGATGGACATATCGGAAAAAAATGGAATCTCTCCATGAAATGCCGCGTGAATGGCCAGCAGGTGAGCGAAGGCAACCTGGCCGATATGAGCTGGACATTTGCTGAAATCATCGAACGTGCATCATACGGAGTAGACATCTTTCCCGGGGATATTATCGGAAGCGGAACTGTTGGAACCGGTTGTTTTCTTGAGCTGAACGGCACGGGCAGGCTGAATAATCCTGCCTATGAAGAACAATGGCTTAAAGATGGTGATATAGTGGAACTGGAAGTTGAAGGTTTAGGCATTCTAACCAATACAATTGTTGCTGAAGACAGCGATCATTCGATATTAACCCTGAAAAAGCATGTATGATTCGTTTCCGCCATAGGAAAACCTCTATTTTTGCCGCTCAATTGAGGCAACATGCATTTATCTGACCAGGAAATCATCAGAAGAGAAAAGCTTAAACAACTACAGGAACTGGGAATTGATCCCTATCCCGCACCCTTATTCGAGATAAACGCCACAGCTGCCGAAATAAAGCAACGCTATAAAGGGGAAGAGAACGCAGCAGAATTCGCCGACGTATCCATCGCCGGCAGAATTATGGGAATCCGCGATATGGGAAAGGCATCATTCGCTGTTCTGCAGGATGCTACCGGAAAAATTCAGTTATACATAAAACGCGACGACATTGCCGCCGGCGACGATAAAACGCTTTACGACAAAGTGTGGAAACATCTTTCCGATATTGGCGACATCATTGGCGTGCGCGGATTTGTTTTTACCACCCGCACCGGCGAAATTTCAATTCACGTTAAGGAGCTGAATTTCCTTTCGAAATCGCTCAAACCTTTGCCGATAGTAAAGGAAAAAGAAGGAGAAACCTTTGATGCCGTAACCGACCCGGAATTCAAATACAGGCAACGTTATGCCGACCTCATTATCAATCCAGAGGTGAAGGAAACCTTCGTGAAGCGTACGAAAATGATCAATGCCATCCGCGAATTCCTGAACAACCGTGGTGCATTGGAAGTAGATACACCTGTGCTGCAGAACATTCCGGGTGGCGCTATTGCGCGCCCTTTTAAAACGCATCACAATGCGCTGGACATTCCATTGTACCTGCGAATTGCCAACGAATTATTCCTGAAACGACTCATCG
>JAFAGE010000381.1 GCA_023423015.1 Bacteroidota bacterium | reverse complement strand
CGTCTTGATAGTTCTGATTCATAACCTCTGCGGATATACGCTTGGTTACTGGTGCGGAAAGTTATTCAAGATGAGCGAACGCGACTGCCGCACGATGGCAATTGAAGTGGGGATGCAGAATGGAGGTCTTGCTTCGGGCCTTGCCAAGGCAATGGGAAAGATTGCGACGGTCGGTCTTGCACCTGCGATATTCGGTCCTCTGATGAACGTTACCGGCTCTATACTCGCTTCTTACTGGCACCGGAAACCGCCCGAACGTGAGAAGTGAGAGGTGAAAGGTGAGAAGTGAGAGGTGAAAGGTGAAAGGTGAAAGGTGGAAGGTGAAAGATTTAGATTAACTTTCATGTTTCACCTTTTTTATAACCCCTCACCTTTAACTAAAATGAACCTGTTCAGGCTCCTGTTTGCTTCCCTGCTTCTACCATCCTCGATTCATGCTCAGTATAATGGCTGGAGTTCGTACGGCGGCGATGCAGGTGGTGCGCGATATTCATCGCACAAAAAGATAAACACTTCCAATGTTTCAGAACTCAATGTTGCGTGGACGTTTCGCACAGGGGAGCTGAAACAGTATGAAGGCAACGATGCTGCGGACGACGCGGCCTTTGAAGCTACTCCCATCTTCATCGACAATACACTTTTTTTCAGCACACCATCCTGCCGGGTTTTCGCTATCGATCCCGCAACGGGCAAACAGAAGTGGTTGTATGATCCGTTGATAGACCTTAAAAAAGGATATTCCGAAATCACTTCAAGGGGAGTGTCGGCCTGGCCATTGCCGGAGCAGTCAGCACAATACAGCAAATATCCGAAGCGCCTTTTCCTGGGCACGATCGATGGAAGATTGATTGCCATTGATGCTAAAACCGGAACTCCAATAAAGTCGTTTGGTAACAACGGGGTGATCGATCTGCAAAAAGGTTATGGTGAACACATATCTATGACTTCTCCTCCTGCTGTTATCGATACGCTTGTTGTGGCAGGTTCGTCGTTGGGCGACAACCAGGTTGCTGCTTATCCCAAAGGTGTTGTGCGTGCATTTAATGCTATTACCGGGAAGCAGGTATGGCAGTGGGACCCTGTGAGTTTTGACTCAGCAGGAAAAACCGGGGCAGCGAATGCGTGGTCAGTGATTTCGGTAGATGTAAAACGCAAGTTGGTTTTTATTCCCACTTCGAGTGCGAGCCCGGATTATTATGGCGGGGGACGCCCGGGTAATAATGCTCATGCAAATTCAATCGTTGCGCTGGAAGCTGCTACCGGGAAATTAAAATGGAGTTTCCAGGTGGTACATCATGATTTGTGGGATTATGACATTGCAGCCCAGCCCATGCTGGTCGACATTCAGAAAGATGGAAAAGCAGTTCCTGCAGTTATCGTTGGAACCAAGATGGGACACATATTCGCGCTTCACCGCGAGACAGGAGAATCATTGTTTCCTGTAGAAGAAAGAGCTGTTCCTGCAAGCAGCATCAAGGGTGAACTTGCATCAGCAACGCAACCTTTTCCGCTATTACCAGCACCGTTAGGACTACACCGCGTAACCGAAAACGACGCCTGGGGACTGGATGAAGCCGGAAAGCAGAATGCTGTTACAAGAATAAAGAGATACAAAAATGAAGGGCCATTTACGCCTCCATCTGAACAGGGAACCCTGGTAACACCAGGAAATGTTGGCGGTATACATTGGGGAGGGATGTGTTTTGATGCCGCCCGGGGAACGCTCTTCACAAATATCAATTGGCTTGCAGCAATCATCAGGCTTATTCCACGGCATAATCTGCAAGCAGCCGAAAAAGAAGACGAGCAACTTTTGCGTATAGAAACCGGCAGGCAGATGGGAACTCCTTATGTGATGAAACGCGACTACCTTTTTACGATTAAAGATGGCGCGATTCAAATGCAAACAAAGCCACCGTGGGGAACCTTGAATGCTGTAGACATGACATCGGGCCAAAACAAATGGGAAGTGCCTCTCGGTTATCAACTTGACACCATCAAATACCCCGAAGCAAAACAATGGGGGTCGTTAAACTTTGGGGGAGCTATTGTTACTGCCGGCGACCTGGTATTTGTTGCAGCGAGCCGCGATGGCCACTTCAGAGCTTTCCACTCACAAACGGGCAAACTGTTGTGGGAACACAAACTGCCGGTTTGCGCCCAGTCAACCCCCATGACCTATTCATACAAAGGAGAACAATATGTAGTAATTGCTGCCGGCGGACACGGCAAGTTCGATACGGAACTGGGTGACTATGTAGTGGCTTTTAAAATACCAAAATAGAACGGGGAACGGAGAACGAGAACGTCTGCCGTCTCACGACTCTGCTGCCACGGGAACCGGTTTCTCCTTGTTCCCGGCGAATATTTCTCCTTCAGATTTTTGCTTTCGGGCATTTTCGCGGGCCTTATTGCGATTTTTAGCCAGCGCCATAGCTGGAGTTTCTACATAAACGTAGGACAAATAAGCCAGTATAAATGATACTACGAGAGTAAGCAGCAGGTAATAATAACTTCCGGTTAAACCAAATTCTACCAGCACCGCGAGAATCATACCGTGGTACATAAACACGCCATACGACAGGTCCATGTTCTTGAGATATTTGGTGGCAATACCTGGAAGTGAATAAGCAATTGCAATTGTACATGGTGCAAGAATCAGCATCTGGGCCAGGTTCTTGACCGGTGTATTTGGGGTGAGGTAAACAAATGCGAGATACCCGATTGCCCAATACAACCCTTTGCCGTGAACGTAATCGCTTTTATAAATCTTCCAGCGCTGCAGCAAAATACCTATCATGAAGATATAGGCATGAGGCAAAATTGAATAACGCAAACTCTTTTCTACGGTAGACTTCACATTGTCGCCATCGTTGAAATAATACTTCAGGCTTGCGGCAAGCAGGAACGAGATCCCAAAAAGGATGTAGAAATAAAGGTTTGCTTTCTTTTTATCCCGAATCCATTTCTCCGAGAAAATAGTTCCGATAAAATAGATAATAGGAAGGGCAAGGTAGAACTGCAATTCGACTACGATGGTCCACAAACTACCGTTGTATGAGCCAAATCCAAAATTGTCGAGGAATGAAGGTGTCCAGATGATACCCAGCATCTGGGTAAAGAACCAGGGTAGTGCTTCCTTATTGAAAAAGTTGACTCCTGCAAAGGCGAAAACGATCACTGTCAGGATCAAACAAGCCCACAAGCCCGGATAGATACGGAGCAAACGGTTGGTAAAGTAGTTTTTGAGGTCATTATTGCGTTCGAAGGAAGCCGATAATAAGTATCCACTCATCACAAAGAACATGGGCACCCGCGGGAACTGCTGAATTACCGTATAAGCGGCAGGGGTATGTAGCTCCAGGTGGCTGAGTGAGTGATTTAACAGCACCAGCGTCGCCGTCACGATTCTGATCAGGTCAAAATTGTTGGTTCTGAAATCTTTCTGCATCAAGGTAAAATAACGGTGTTTTTAATGGGTACTTTTCGGTGGGACACTGAGATTTTGCTGTAAAAGTAAGCTTTCGGCCATTTTTACCCGATTCTTGCAAAAAGAATACCGCAAGACGTGTAAAAAGTTCAGCACCAATGCCCGGTGCGGGTAAATTCCACACTTATGGATCCGGCATTTTTAAAAGAATTACCTACAACGTTGCTAAAGTAGATATTAAACGTGGAAGATGCAAGCTACGCGCGTGTTTCAACGGATTGAGGCTAATCGCGGCCAAACCCGTTCCCACACTGAGCTGCGCGGAACTGGCACAAAATTTTACTCTGATTTAACAGGCCCATACTCAAAAATTGCCAGGATGAATAAGCAAGTTATAGAAGTGGAACTTCGCGACGTGAAAGGTAAAACTTACCTGCAGGATAAGCGAGACGCTCACAGTTTGCAGCTGATCAGCAAATTTGAACACCGCATATATGAAGAAGTTGGTGGTATGTTATGCATGAACCACTTTCATTTGCCCGAATGTGAACCGGTCTATACCCGTCAGCGCTGGGTGATTAAGATAAGTTGCTGCTGCCAGCGCCAACTCGACGATGTAGAAGATCGCCTGAATAGCGCATTCAGATAAATCTCTTCGTCCAGCTTTTTCCACAAAGCCGTTTATACTCATAAAAAAATGAGATATGTTGCATTATGCAACAACCGGCTGCATTTTACAGTTCCCATATTCAAAAATACCAGGTTGAAAGTAGCCGGCTACGCCGAAAACTTCTTTACATATCCCTTTTACGCATCGCCAGCTTTGTCATTGTTGCCTGGATTGCGTATCGCGTGATTGCCAACCCATCCCAGGCAGGTATTTACGCCCTCCTTGGGTTTTCCGTTCTCTTCCTTTTATTGATCCGGTTCTTCGGTGGTCTTCGCACATCGCGGATGATGGCTGAAAAGATGTTGCTTATCAACCAGAATGAGATAGCATTGGCCGAATACGGTGCAAATGCATTTGATTCAGAAGGTGCACGAACAAGTGCAGCGATATTTGCGGCTGACCTTGACGTTTTTGGCCCCGGTTCATTATACCATCGTTTAAACCGAACCACAACCCATCACGGGGCAGAACATTTGTCGTCCAGGTTAGAAAATCCTCTATTAACCCGGAAAGAGATCACTGCGGGGCAACATGCGGTGAAGACAATGGCCGCTCAGCCTGAATTATGCCAGCTGATCACTGCACGAGGATTGACCGTTTCAGCCGGCGATGCGAACATCAACGAAGAAAAACCGTGGATCCGGACCA
>JAFAGE010000361.1 GCA_023423015.1 Bacteroidota bacterium | reverse complement strand
CGTCACATCCTGGGGCTGGAGAAGGTCCCAAGGGTTCGGCTGTTCGCCGATTAAAGTGGCACGTGAACTGGGTTCAGAACGTCGCAAGACAGTTCGGTCCCTATCTGTGATGGGCGTTAGAAAATTGAGTGGACATGACCTTAGTACGAGAGGACCGGGTCGTACGTACCGCTGGTGTATCTGTTGTGCCGCCAGGTGCAGCGCAGAGTAGCTATGTACGGACGGGATAAACGCTGAAAGCATCTAAGCGTGAAACCTTCCACAAGATGAGTTTTCTTTTAAGGGTCGTAGTAGACGACTACGTTGATAGGCTACAGATGTAAAGGTGGTAACATCAAAGTCGAGTAGTACTAATTACCCGTACGCTTTAATTTTTTTATATTTTATTGTTTGTTACTATCGCTCTCATTTACAACTTTTCCAATATGTTAATCTTATTTCGGATGATCACCTGATCATCCTACCGTCTTATGGTGGTTTTACCGAGGGTGTTCACCTCTTCCCATTCCGAACAGAGTAGTTAAGTCCCTCATGGCCAATGGTACTGGATTTAGTTCCGGGAGAGTAGGTAGCTGCCATATTCATTGAAAGCCTCGCAGAAATGCGGGGCTTTTTTTTTGCCCTGCGGGCAAAAAAAGTGAAAGGTGAAAGGATAGATTTCCTTTCACCTCTCACCCTTAATACCCATATTTCTTCCCCCACAAACCCCTCAAATACTTCCTTAACTCCTCCTCCCGCGCAGTCTTGCCTGGAGAATAAAAGACTTTGCCAGATAAAACATCTGGTAGATATTCTTGTTCCGAAAGATTATTCTGATAATCGTGCGAATAGCGATAATTCTTCCCGTAATCCATTTGCTTCATCAGGCGGGTCGGCGCATTTCGCAAATGCAAAGGCACCGGTAAATCACCACCATTTCTTACAGCAGCCAACGCCTCGTTGATCGCTACATACGATGCATTACTCTTCGGCGACGAAGCAAGATATGTGGCACACTGCGATAATATGATCTGCGATTCAGGATATCCAATCTTATTAACCGCATCGAATGTTGCATTGGCCAGCAATAATGCATTCGGATTTGCATTCCCTATGTCTTCACTCGCAAGGATTACCAGCCTGCGCGCAATAAATTTTACATCCTCACCACCTTCAATCATCCTCGCCAGCCAATACACCGCCGCGTTCGGATCACTTCCACGAATCGATTTGATAAAAGCAGATATGATATCATAATGCTGCTCGCCACTCTTATCGTACAATGCTATGCGCTGTTGCGCAATCCGCATCACCTCTTCATCCGTAATCACAACAGGCTTACCTTCCTCGCGCAGCGCTGTTACAACAATTTCAAAAAGGTTCAGCAATTTCCGGGCATCTCCACCGGATAATGTTATCAATGCCTCAGCTTCTTTTATGTCAATATCAGATTTCGACAGGTCCGCATCTTCCTTCATCACCCGATGAAGTAGCTTCAACAGATTTTCATCGCTTAACGGCTTCAGCACATACACCTGGCACCTGCTTAGCAACGCGCTGTTTACTTCGAATGAGGGATTTTCCGTTGTTGCGCCAATAAGAGTGATGATTCCTTTTTCAACAGCGCCTAACAAGGCATCCTGCTGACCTTTATTAAACCGGTGGATTTCGTCGATAAATAATATTGCACCCCGCTGTTTTTCTGCGGTAGCAATCACTTCACGGATATCTTTCACACCTGAACTGATCGCGCTCAGCGTGTAAAATGGAGCCGATAAACTATTGGCAATGATGTTTGCAATTGTGGTTTTCCCGGTGCCGGGAGGACCCCACAATATCATGGAGGGTACGCGACCTTGCTGAATGGCCGTCCTTAAAATACTACCATTTCCTGCAAGGTGTTCCTGGCCAATAAGGTCGCCGAGGCCCTGCGGTCGCATCCGTTCTGCTAATGGAACCTGAGGTGTTGAAGACATGTACTGCAAGGTACATTAGTAATTATTTTTCCAGTCCCTTTACAAACTCCACCACCTGGTCGAATGAATCTACCAGGTCAGGCCCGATCCAACCATGACCCTGGCCGGGATAAACAACTACTTTGTTGTCTACTCCGGACTCTTGAAGTTTGTCGCGTAATAGATATGCCTGTTCCAGTGGAACGAGTTGGTCCGCGTCGCCATGCAGCATGAGTGTGGGTGCAGCAGTTGACGAGACATAATTTATGGGGCTGGATTCAAAAAAGATCTCGGGATTTTTTTCCAGTGTTGCATTCATGATTGATTTCAACACGGTTGGGATACTACTGTCGGAATTCACATATAAGCGTTGCAGGTCCACCGGCCCGAAAAATGAAACAATACCACGGGGTTGCAGTATGTCGCTGTGCTTATATCCTTGCAACAGTGCCAGGTGTGCACCTGCACTGATACCAAGAAATACGAAGTTGGTGGAAATATTATACGAAGCTGCGTTGTCTTTCAGGTACATCACAGCCGATTTAATATCGTTTTCCTGTGTAGGAAAATAGTTGCCACTGGCGGTAACAAGCCTGTAATTCAGGTTAGCAAATGCATATCCCGGTAAGCGGTTTTGGAACTCAGTGATATAGCTGTCGAAATCCGACTTATCGCCGCCACTCCATCCGCCGCCGTGAATAATAATCAGAAGCGGAGTGTTTTCGTTCCTGTTTTCGGGAAGGTAAATGTCCAGGGCCTGTTTACCGTCACTCCCGTATTTAACATCAATATGCGACTCTGCCGCAAGGGATCCGCCATTATTGTTGCCATCCGAAATATCATCCTTCTGGCAGGCGCTCACGAACAAAGCCAGGCCGAGTAAAAAAGTGAGAATACGCATAGATTTTTCCTGTATAAAGTACCTCCGTTCAGGTGCAAAACACATGCCCCCGGAGTCATTTCACCGAATATCCGCGTCTTAGAAAAGCTGTTTTAACTTTTTTTCACATCCAGGGCGATGCCTAATTCATTTAGCTGTTGATTATCAATGGAAGCCGGCGCATCCAGCATCACGTCGCGACCACTATTATTTTTGGGGAATGCGATGAAATCGCGGATACTTTCGCTGCCTCCCAGGATGGCGCAAAGGCGGTCGAACCCGAAGGCAATGCCACCGTGGGGCGGAGCTCCGAACTCAAATGCCCCAAGCAAAAATCCAAACTTGTGCATAGCCTCTTCACGGGTCATGCCCAGCGCATCAAACATTTTTTCCTGCAGGTCGCGTTGGAAGATTCTGATTGACCCACCACCGATTTCGTTGCCATTCAACACCATATCGTACGCATTTGCCTTTATGCCCGCGTAAGGATGTTGGAGATAGGCGGCGGCATCTTTGATCACCGGGGAATTGTTGATCATTACCGGAATGTGGGCCGGTTTAGGCGATGTGAATGGGTGATGTCGCGCTACCCAGCGGTTTTCTTCTTCTGCGTATTCAAATAGTGGGAAGTCGAGTACCCACAACAGTTTGAATTCATCTTTTTTGCGGAAGCCGGCGCGTTCTCCCATTTCAAGACGAAGTTCGCTGATCGCTTTACGGGTTCTTTCTTCGGGACCTGCCAGTATTAAAACCAGGTCGCCCGCTTTTGCGCCTGTAGCTTCTGCCAGTGTTCGTAGTTGCTGTTCGTTGAAGAATTTATCGAAGCTGCTTTTAACAGATCCGTCTTTGTTGACCTTGATAAATGCGAGGCCTTTCATGCCGATTTGAGGGCGCTTCACCCACTCCGTAAGTTCATCCGTTTGTTTGCGGGTGTATTCTGCAGCGTCGGGAACGGCTATCGCGAGAACTGTTTCTGCATCATTAAACACCGGGAATGATGTTCCGGCAATCAGTTCGCCTGTTGCTTCGATGTTTCCATTGCGGCGAAACGATGATTTAATGTTGGTTAACGTCATACCGAAGCGGGCGTCGGGCTTGTCGTTACCGTAGTTCCACATGGCATCGTCCCATGTCATGCGTTCAATATTTTCGGGGATAGTAATTCCTTTTACATCCTGGAAAATTCTCCGGATCATGCCTTCGAACATGTTCAGAATGTCTTCCTGTTCCACAAAGCTCATTTCACAGTCGATCTGGGTGAATTCAGGTTGCCTGTCGGCGCGCAGATCCTCATCGCGAAAACACTTTACTACCTGGTAATAGCGATCGTAGCCGCTTACCATCAGCAGTTGTTTAAATGTTTGCGGTGATTGCGGCAGTGCATAAAAC
>JAFAGE010000324.1 GCA_023423015.1 Bacteroidota bacterium | reverse complement strand
GGCCGATACGGAACCGGTTACTGTCGAAAGCCGCATACGATGGTTCGAAGAACACGACGAGCACAGGCGTCCACTCTGGATGGTGTATGATGGCGAAGAAAATATCGGCTGGGTGAGCTATCAATGGTTTTATGGGCGGCCGGCATACAACGGAACAGCAGAACTAAGTATATATATAGATGAACAGTTCAGGGGGCGTGGTTATGGTTCGCGAATCCTTGATCATGCAATAGATTCGTCGGCTACACTGCAGATTAAAACCCTGTTAGGCTATATATTCGCGCATAATGTACCTAGTATAAAACTATTCCATAAAAAAGGTTTCGAAACATGGGGACATTTTCCCCGGGTAGCGGAACTCGACGGTGTGGAACGCGACCTTTTGATATTGGGAAAACGAGTTAACGACTAACAACCATGATCCATATAGTATTCCAGGAAGCTGATGTAGACGTATTGAAACAGGCAATTGTACTCGACGAAAGCCTGGAGGGCGAAGTGGTACAGATCAAAGACGATTTTGCCGTAGGTCCACTGAAAGATGTTTACACGCAGGCAGGTGTCGAAGCAAGAAAAGAATGGTGGCGACAAGTACTTACCGGCGGCGATATTGAAGGGAAAGTAGACGACGGTTCAGTCGACGATATCAAGACCGTCGCGGAACTGAAACAACGCCTGGACGAAAACGAAAATGAAGTGCTTTGGATCTGGGCGGCACAAAATAAACACGACGTAAGCGGATATTACTGGCTGATGAGTCAGCTTGCAGAATACCAGGGAAGAATATTCATCCTGTACCTGAACAACCTGCCTTTCTTTAATGAGAAAGGACAAATTTTCTATCCCGAAAATTTGTATTCGATACCTGCAAAGGAATTCCTGAAGGCAAAGAAACTCGCGCGCGCGATTACTCCCAGCGAATTTGAAGTTGATCCCGATGAATGGAAAAAACTTGCCGAGCAGGATAAATTCGTTCGCATGCTGGAAGGCGGGAAAAAACTGGTTCAGTACGATGTTGACTTTTACGACGGCGATCTGAAGAAGTATGTGAATGGTGAATGGCAGCGGGCATCAAAGGTTATATCGCAGTTTTTACACAAGGCTAAAAACACTACAGGAGATATGTTCCTGTTGTGGCGTCTGAAAATAATGATCAGCAATGGAGAACTGGAAGCACGGGGAAATATAAAAGGAATGAAAGATTTTGAAGTGAAGAAAAAAGGGGAAACTATAACAAACGAAGAAGGCGCCGAATTGAGTACGGAGAAATGATTTTGCACTTTTCACCTTTCACGTTTCACTTCTCACCTTCACGTCTCACGTAACAAACACTTATGTCCGACAACATCATCAGTCTAAACGGCGATTCAGGAATAACCGACCAGTACCGTAACTGGTTCCTTGACTATGCCTCCTATGTAATATTGGAACGCGCGGTTCCGGCGGTGGAAGACGGTTTGAAGCCCGTGCAGCGCCGCATCCTGCATGCGATGAAAGAAATGGACGACGGCCGGTTCAATAAGGTTGCGAACATTATCGGGCAAAGCATGCAGTATCACCCGCATGGCGACGCCAGTATCGGAGATGCTTTGGTAAACCTGGGACAGAAGGATCTGCTGATCGAAACACAGGGAAACTGGGGCGATGTGCGCACCGGCGACGAAGCAGCTGCCGCGAGATATATCGAAGCCCGATTGTCGAAATTTGCGCTCGAAGTAGCTTTCAATGAGAAAACTACCGAGTGGCAGCTCAGCTACGATGGCCGCAAAAACGAGCCGGTCACGCTGCCGATGAAGTTCCCGTTGTTGCTGGCACAAGGAGCCGAAGGCATTGCCGTAGGTTTGGCTACCAAGATTCTTCCGCATAATTTCTGCGAACTGCTTGAAGCATCAATGAAATACCTGCGTGGAAAACGTTTCGAACTACATCCCGATTTCCAAACGGGCGGTATGGCCGACACCTCGGCTTACAACGAAGGAAAACGCGGAGGCAAAGTGCGCGTACGCTCCCGCATTGAAGAGATCGATAAAAAAACACTCATCATCCGCGATGTACCCTACGGCGTTACCACGGCGCAGCTGATGGAATCTATCGTGAAAGCCAACGATCTTGGCAAAATCAAAATCAGGAAAGTAACTGATAACACAGCCGCTGAAGTAGAGATCCAGGTAGACCTGGCACCGGGAATTTCTCCCGATATTACCATCGACGCCCTGTATGCTTTTACCGACTGTGAAGTGAGCATCTCCCCCAACGCCTGCGTGATTGTCGAGAACAAACCCCGCTTTTTGGGCGTGCACGAATTGCTGAAGATTTCCGTCGACAATACCAAGGATCTCCTTAAGAAAGAGCTTGAAATAAAACTGAAGGAACTGCAGGACAAATGGCATTACACTTCACTTGAGCGTATCTTCTTCGAAGAAAAAATCTATAAGGAACTTGAGAAAAAACATGAAACCTGGGACAACGTAATCCAGGCAATAACCAAAGCTTTCGGCCCATACCTCAAACAACTGAAACGCGAAATCAGTCGCGAAGATGTAATCAGGCTTACTGAAAAGCCGGTGCGTAGAATTTACCGCCTCGACATCAATGAGCTCAACCTGCAGATCAAAAAAATTGAAGCTGAAATCAAACAGGTGAAACACGACCTCGCTAACCTGGTTGATTATGCGGTAGCTTACTATGATGGACTATTGAAGAAATATGGCAAGGGTCGCGAAAGGAAAACGGAACTGCGTCCTTTTGAAGCCATCCAGGCAAAGCAGGTTGCTATTGCGAACGTAAAACTTTACGTGAACCGCGCCGATGGCTTTATTGGCACCGGTTTGAAGAAAGACGAATACGTGACCGATTGCTCCGATCTCGACGACATTATTGCATTCACCAAGGCCGGCAAAATGAAAGTGGTGAAGGTGGCCGAGAAAGCGTTTATAGGAAAAGACATCCTCCACCTCGCCGTGTTCAAAAAGAATGACGAGCGCACCACCTACAATATGATATATGTAGATGGAAAAACGGGTGTGAGTTATGCGAAACGGTTCAACGTAACCGGTGTAACCCGCGATAAAGAATACGACCTTACCAAGGGATCGGACAAGAGCAAGGTTCATTACCTCTCGGCCAATCCCAATGGCGAAGCTGAAGTAGTTCGCATACTGCTACATCCGAATTCCTCTGCACGAAACAAGGAGCTCGACTTCTACTTCGAAACCCTGGAAATCAAGAACCGGGGAAGCATGGGTAACCAGGTAACTAAATACCCGATAAAGTCGGCTAAGTTCAAAGAAGCGGGGAAGGCTACCCTGAGTGGACGTAAGCTATGGTTCGACGGCAACTTTGGCCGGTTGAATGAAGAAGAGAAAGGGGAATTCCTGGGAAGCTTCTCATCCGACGACAGGCTGCTCGTGATCTATTCCGACGGCAATTATGAGATCACAGATACTGAAGTATCGCAACGATTCGATGCCGACAAAGTAGTATCAATTGGTAAGTTTTATCCCGACAGGATCATCACTGCCATTTACCTCGATAACGAGAAGATGCAATTCAACGTAAAACGGTTCAAAATTGAAACCACTACGCTGCGGAATAAGTTCCTCTTTATTAAAGAGGGAGAAGGTAACCGTCTTGAAGCAGTAACGGGCGAGGATGATCCTGTTGTGATCATCAATTCGGGACGTGGCGCCCAGGCAAAAACCCAGAAAATTAAACTGGGCTCGTTTGTGGAAGTAATGGGTTGGAGAGCGGTTGGTTCAAAATTGTTCGATTACAATAAATCAGTCACCATGGACTGGGAAGTGAAAAAGAAAAAGAAAGATAACCAGCCAGAGCTTTTCTGATATGGGAATTTCCATTTAACTTTTCACCTTTCAGCAGATTATAAATACGAATAGAATATGAAAAAGTTCCTTGTTCCTACAGATTTCTCAGAAACGTCGAAGAATGCGGCGCGTTATGCCGTTGAACTTGCCCAGGATGATCCAAATACAACGATTATTCTCTACAATCTTTACGACAGGATCGCTCCCGGTACAGACGGCACACCGCTGACTGAGACTGATGAGGATCGTAAGACGGTACTTCACCAGGCGCTTGCCAATCTCGAAATCGAGCTCCATGAAATATCGACGGTTCGTATTCAATACGTAGCAGAAGAAGGAACTTCGCTCGTAGAGTCTGTAGAACGTTATGTTCGTTACAACGCCATCGATGTGGTAATTATGGGTATCACAGGTGCTACCCGCCTCGAGCAGATCTTTATGGGTAGCAATGCCCTGAACATGGCTCGCCAGGGTGTATGCCCCGTGATCATTGTGCCACCAAATGCGCGATTCAGAAAAATCCAGAATGTTCTTTTTGCCAGTGACTTCAAAAATGTAAAGAGCACAACTCCTGTTGCGCAGATCAAAGAGATTCTCGACATTTTTAAACCAAACCTGCATATCGTGAATGTAGACGCTGAGCACTACGTTGAGCTCACCGACGAGTATCGCGCAGAACGTTCATGGCTCGCAAAAACATTTGAAGAATACAACCCGGAATTTTACTTCATCCGCATGTACGATTTTCTTGATGCGATCAGCAACTTCACTGCCGATCACCAGATCGACCTGATCATCACCGTACCAAGAAGACACAATTACATCGCGGGTCTATACAAAACCAGTCACACCAAAAAACTCGCCTATCATAGCCAGGTGCCGTTGGTAGCTATTCATGAGTGATATGTGAGATGTGAGACGTGAGACGTGAGACGACATTGACTTGGTAAACAACATGATTTGCTGTCATTAAATAGTGTGGAGTACACGTTGATATAATGAGCAATAACTTAGTCAAACTGTTTCACGTCTCACGTTTCACGTCTCACGTTTCACGTCTCACGTCTCACGTCTCACGTCTCACGTTTCACGTGACTTCAAGTTCCTCCAGGCTATCTGCAAACTTTTGCAGGTTATCCATTGATTTCTGCATGAAATGGAGCACCTGGTTTTTGCGGAAAAGATTGAATTGTATGCGTGGAATCATTCCTGCTTTGGAGTAACAGGTCCACGTAAAACGGCTGCTGTGTTCGCCGGTTTGTTCTAAAAGGTAATCAATGCTTTCCTGCCTGCCCTCTTCACGCTCCACAAATTCCACACGTTCTTCGGTGAATACGCAACCCGTTGCACTCACGAGTCTCGGGCCGGCGGTAGTCACCTTTCTGCATTTCATACCCACACGCGGCAAACAGTGGCTCACATCTTCCACCTTTAAAACTCCCTCCTGCCAGAGGTGGCGCTGGTTGAAATCGCCTGCCGCATGAAACATAGTAATCAGGCTACGGTTGAATTCGCGCGATAATCTGATGACCGGCTCCTCTCCTGCGTGCAGGTCGCCGGGCTCCTCATAGGGCGGTATTTTTGTCTTGAGTGGACCGAGCTGTGTGTAATGAAATGGAATTGTGCCCCCCTC
This sequence comes from Bacteroidota bacterium, assembly GCA_023423015.1. GTDB lineage: Bacteria > Bacteroidota > Bacteroidia > Chitinophagales > Chitinophagaceae > Flavitalea. Next base: position 776 of record JAFAGE010000324.1, on the reverse strand, counting down.
GGTATTGTGCACCGTTTGTTCCCACATCATCCATTGTTCAATTTCTGAAGGTTTAGAGCCCTTTACCACGTTATCTGTAACCAGCCAGTATTCGTGGTTTTCGATATTGTTTTTTAGCAGCTGGTGAGCCACGATAATATCGCGGCCGATCAGTTTTTCAAATTGTTGCACCCGGTAGCCGGTGAATTCTCCGTAATGGGTAACAATCTTCAGCGAGAGAGAAGCCGCGGCGTCGCATGCCCGGCAGTAGCAGTAACGCTGATGATCGTAAGTATTGAGGTGTTTATGAAAATTACAGAACATCACCTCCACCTGGCGGTAAAGTTCCTGCAGCGATGGTGCATCGCCGAAGCGATAGAAAAGTATAGCATCACCTTCTATTTCAGAAACTTTGAGGTCGAGTTGATTGGCGTTGATCAGCATTTCGAGCAACTCCTGGATAATCATGCGGCTATGATCGATTTCGATTTCGTTGACGAAGCGCGTGAACCCGCTGATGTCTGGAATAAAGAGAAGACCCCGATTTTCCATGGAGTGAAATTACGAAAGTTGGGAAGGCAAACAAAGAACGGAGAGCGGAGAGCGAGAACGGGGAGCGAGGGCGGAGGGCGGACTTGTCCGCCGAAGCTTTAGCGAATGCGAAGGGCCAGATAGAGAACGGAGAACGGAGAGCGGGAAACGGAGAACGGAGAACGGGGAGCGAGGGCGGAGGGAGGTCTTGTCCGCAGAAGCTTTAGCGTAGGCGGAGGTCCAGATAGAGGAGGGAGAACGGGGAG
>JAFAGE010000316.1 GCA_023423015.1 Bacteroidota bacterium | reverse complement strand
GGATGATAATCGCCACTTAGTCCAACCGGCGTTTGTGTCCGTATGTCGTGCACAAGCTGTATGGACTTGAGTGCTTCAGTGAGAGCAAATCCGCGGCCGGCAAGAATTTCTTCGTAGCTGCGTGTGTGCAGATCTTTAAACCCATCGCTGAATTCTATTTCTGTTCCTTCCATGGTAATCGACCTGTAGGTGCGTTGTCCTTTTTCGCGCACTGCGGCCGGCAAAGTTTCTTCATTGATACTCAAAAACCACCTTACCGTTGCTTTCTCTAGTTCGAGAAGTCCTGCAGCGCGGTCGTGGGTATGAACATGAATCACGTTTTGTTTCACATCGCCGAACACCCAGGTGAGCATATCAAAAAAGTGAATCCCTATGTTGGTGGCAATGCCGCCAGATTTTCCCACATCTCCTTTCCAGCTGGTGTAGTACCAGTTTCCGCGCGAAGTGATATAAGCAAGGTCAACATCGAACTTTTCCGACGCCGGCGCTTTTGCCACTTTCTCTTTTAATGCGATGATGTCGGGATGGAGCCGCAGCTGGAGAATATTAAACACCTGCTGACCTGTTTCCTTTTCGATCTGGGCGAGAGCCTCCACATTCCAGGGATTGAGGACGAGGGGTTTTTCACAAATAACAGTTGCGCCGTTGCGAAGGCCGAAACGGATGTGAGAATCGTGCAGGTAGTTGGGAGAACAGATAGACAGGTAGTCGATCTTATGTCCGGTTCTGTTAAGCTTTTCAATATGCCTGTCGAAACGTTCGAATTCGGTGAAGAAACTCGCATCGGGAAAGTAGCTGTCCATGATACCTACTGAATCGAACCTGTCGAGAGCCGCTACGAGCCGGTTGCCGGTATCTTTGATGGCTTTAAAGTGGCGGGGAGCGATGAAACCCGCAGCCCCTATCAGTACAAAGTCTTTCATTAAATATTGTTTTTCAGCAACACAGCGCACCTATAACGCAAAGCTGAATGACAACGTATGCCGCAAACATGTGGCGCCGCAAAGATAAGGGTCGCATCGCGGTTGCCGTTCATTTTGGGTTAGTCAAAACACAATTTTCCACGTATTAAGTTGTTTTTAATTAAAAAGTTACGCATGCTGAATTACCAACCTTCCTGCTTTTCAGAAATTAGGAATTCAATTGATTCGTATACTTTATCTTTACGCGGCTAGCTGCAGGTCATAAATCCTGACTATCAACTTTTTGTAACCAATTCATTATGGAACCAACACAAAAACCCTCCGCCCGTCCAACTCCTAAAGAGGACGATGTTGATCTCGGGCGACTGTTCTACAAAACCGGGGGTGCCATTAATAATTTCTTTTTGGGCATTGGACGATTCTTCGCCTGGCTGGGCAAGGCCTTGCTGTTGTTTGTCTTTTTTCTTCGCAAAAATATTCTGTGGTTACTTATTGGTGTTGCGATCGGTGCAGGTTACGGCTATTACCTGGTTGCGAAAAATGGAAAGGATTATCACGCTACCATGACGGTGCAGGCAAACTACAACAGCACGCGCGCCTTGTACAACACTATCAACATCTTCAATGCGCTGGTAGATAACCGGAAGACTGATGATCTTTCGAAAATATTTAATATCTCAAAGGAGGAGGCAGCAAGCCTGAGAGGCTTCAGCATCTCGCCCGTAGAATCTGAACTCATCGCAGCCCAGTTGTATAAAGAACGATTTCTGAATCTTTATCATAACACCCGCGTGCGGATGGATACTTTCTGGATCAAGACGGTGAAATATGAAGATTTCAAGTCGTCGCTTACCAAATTCGACTATCCGATTCATGAAGTGAAAGCAACAAGTAACAATGCTCTCATCTTCCCGAAAATTCAGCAGGGTTTTGTTACTTATGTGTCGAATAACGAATCGTTGCTGGCCGGTAAAGCGACGGGTACATCATCGAACGAAGAGGAAATTAAGTTGCTGGAGAATTCCATCCAAAGCCTGGATACGCTCAGGAATAGCTACAACAAGCGGCTCACAACTCCATCAAACAGCCGTGAGGGTACAAACGTGACCATGCTTGATGGTAACCTGGCTGCTGCCAATCCGGAATTGCAGTTGTACGACAAGATGCTCCAGCTGAAAGATGAACTCAAAATGGCAAAGAGCCAGGCTGTTCAGGAAAGAGAAATCATCCAGGTTGTTTCTCCATTTGGCGCCATGGGGCAGAGTGCCGGATTTCTGCAACAGAAAGTAGTTCAATACAGCCTTATTGGTCTTTTACTCGCATTTATAATCGTCGGTGCAATAAGATTAAACAAGTACCTCACTTCGCTTGAAAAAAGTTTGAATAAAGACAAGGTTTGAGAAAAAAGACTATCCTGTTCATGGCGCAGTTGCCGCCACCGGTACACGGTGCGGCATTGAGAAATAAGTCGCTGCTCGAAAGTGAATTGCTGAACAATGAATTCAACATCATTCCACTTCCGCTGAAATTTATCGACGACATGAAGGAGATGGGAAAATTTTCGTTCACGAAAATATTTCTCATGATCCGTCATTGTTATCGTATGGCGGCGATCTTCCTTACCAGGAAGGTTGACCTTGTATATTTCACCATGAGTCCGTCGGGATTTGCCTTTTACCGCGACATCCTGTTTATCGTTGTGATAAAACTGTTTCGGAAAAAGAGACTGCTGCATTTCCGGATGAAAGGTTTGCAAAATACAGCCAAGGGCCGCATGGGGAAGATACTGGTAAGGTTTGCCTTCCGCGGCAGCGACGTGGTTTGCCTTTCGAATCATCATATGCACGATGTTGCCGGACTAACGGATCGAACACCGTACATTGTTCCCAACGGCATCAGGGTAGAAAAAGAATTCTTACATCTCGCTGACGAGTACCGTCCGCAGCCTGACGGTGTGCCACGGTTGCTGTTTCTGTCGAATCTCGCCAAATCCAAAGGAGTTCCCGAACTGATAGAAGCATTGGGCATGCTTAAAAAGAAAGGATATCATTTTTATACCAGCATTGTAGGTAACCAATGGTATATGAGTTTTGAAGAAGCCCAGCAACTGATCGACGGCGCGGGATTGAATGAGGAAGTAAAGCTGGAGGGACCGCGAAACGGCCGCGACAAATTCAGTTTCATTGCCAACTGCGATTTATTTGTATTTCCCACCTGGTTTGAATTGTTTCCCGGTGTTGTACTTGAAGCAATGCAATTCGGCAAACCTATTGTGAGTACGTTCGAAGGTTCAATTCCTGATATTATTGACAACGGTGAAAACGGATTACTTGTAGAGCCACGTAATGCGAAAGATCTTGCAGAGGCGATTGCATTTATGCTTGATAACGGAAGCAGGAGGCAACAGATGGGAGAGAATGCACGGAAGAAGTTTTTCGACGAATTCACGCTTGAGGTATTTGAACGAAAGATGCACAATGTATTTGAAGACGTGATCAGCAAACAGGCTACATAATGAACACCGGGATGAACATGCAGCTTACGGTGGAGAGAAAGATAGCTCAGCACCTGCTGGGTTCAGCAATCCTCGCACTTATCTTCTGTACAGTGCTGCGCATTTCATTCCTGATGATCTACCCGCTGTTTGTTGTATTTGTGTTTTACCTGTTTAACTGGAAGGTAAGCCGTAACTTTTTTTACATACTCGGATTTGCGGTGTTGTTCTGGTTGTATTCCATGCGCGATGGCGTGTTCCTGAAATACAATCTCGTTAGTTTATATTATTTTATTCCATTCATCCTGCTTCTGTGCGCAACACCCGCCCGTGATGAATACAGCCGGGACTATCTGCGTTTGTTGATGAATGCCTTGTCAGCATTTGCAATCATCAACAACCTTTTTGGTATTTACCAGTATTCACAACATCCATACGACGATAGTTTCCAGGGAATTTATGGCACGTTCACCGTTTCGCAGAATGGATTGTCGATTATCAATGCGGTCCTGTTCTTTTATCACATTACCGCGTGGCAGCATCGCAGCAAAAAGATACACCTCTGGCTTGCCGCCTTCTTCATTATCTGTGCAGTGATGGGCTTTTATGGTGCGGGGATGATGGCATTCCTGTGTGCAGTTGTACTTACAACATTGCGAATACGATGGAAGAATATAGTACTGCTGATTATTTCTTTGATACTACTGTTACTTATTTTATATGTAGTGATGCGCATCGTTAGCCCGCTTACACTGGACTACAACCTGAACATTCTGAAAATGTTCATCGATCCGGCAGCGGGCCGCACGCCACGAAAGCTTGTAATTTTTAATAACTACTACATCGCTTACACGCGCGATGCAGTTGACATGCTGTTTGGCTCAGGGCCCGGCACATTCAACAGCCGCACTGCATTCATGGTAGGAAGTCCAACTTACTTCAATATTCAATTCATCAAGAGCGATGTTCAGCCGCTTTACTTTGCGAATTATGCGTACACTTTGTGGAACCCGGGCAACACGGGTCCGTACGATGGATTCATGAATCAGCCATTTACTTCCCTCCTCGCCTTATTGGGTGAATATGGATTGCTGATTACGCTGGCTATCCTGTTCATCTGGGTAGGCAGGTATCGGTCGGTTGTAAAATCGTGGAGTAATTCGGTGAAGAACTATGGCCTTTCCCTTCCGTTCAAAATGTTTAAGTTCTGCTCGGTGTTCGCCATGTTGCTTATGGTGATTGATAACTATATGGAGTACCCTGAAATACTGTCTTTGTTGCTAATTATAGCAACACTGGGTTACCAGCAATTAAGATCTGCAGAAGAAGATCAGGAAATAGGTGCTTCCACGCGCGACTTAAGAGAATAATACATTTCCGTCAGCGTCTCGCGGATGCCATATGTAAATTCCCATTCCGGATAGTGCGCTTGAAACCGCGATACATCGCTGATGTACCATATGTGATCTCCGATGCGGTTATTGTCGGTGTAAGAAAATGAAAGTTTGTTGCCTGTAATTTCTTCACACATTGTGATGGCTTCGAGCATAGAACAGTTGGAATACCTGCTGCCGCCGGCATTGTACACTTCACCACTGCGTGGATTCTGGTAAAAATGCCAGAACATATTCACGAGGTCGAAGCTGTGAATATTGTCGCGTACCTGTTTTCCCTTGTAGCCGAAAATAGTGTAGTGACTTCCTGTAATTGCACACTTCATAAGGTATGCAAGAAAACCATGCAGCTGGGCGCCGGAATGATTGGGCCCGGTCAGGCATCCCCCACGAAATACGCCGGTCTTCATGTTGAAGTACTTTCCGTACTCCTGCACCATAATGTCGGCCGCCACTTTTGAAGCACCGAACACCGAATGTTTAGAATGATCGATGCTCATGTTTTCATCTATACCTTTTTCAAAGTAATGATGCTTGCTATCAATTTCCCAGCGGGTTTCCAGTTCAACAAGCGGGAGATTATTTGGATTGTCGCCGTAAACTTTGTTTGTTGACGTGAAGATGAACACTGCTTCCGGGCAATATTGCCTGGTGAGTTCGAGCAGGTTTACCGTACCTGTTGCATTTACACTGAAGTCGGTAAGAGGTTCCTTGGCTGCCCAATCATGACTTGGTTGAGCGGCCGTGTGAACAATAAGTGCGATGTCGCTGTTATACTTCTTGAATAGTTTTTGGAGATCGTCGAAGTTGCGGATGTCGATAGCGAAGTCTTTATAATTTTTATAAAGAGAGGAGAGCCTGTTACGGTTCCAATCGGTAGATGCTTCTTTTCCAAAAAAATACTGACGCTGGTTGTTGTCGATCCCGATAACGAGGTCGAATTTGTCAGAAAAAAACGACACAGCTTCACTGCCGATCAATCCTCCTGACCCGGTAATAAGGGCGATCTTCATCCGTGATGATATTGATTTAAATCCAGCATGCCCAGGCGGCTCTTCCAGTCGCAACGTAAGCAGCTTTATCCGATAAAATTAGGCAAATGCTACCTTCCGCAAACGAAGTTTGCAAAGAAGGAACAAAAAAATGAAGTGCGGGTTCGTGGTAAGGTATCTTTTCCACAGTTTACCCGGCTCCTGTATCAGGCGGTAGAACCATTCCAGGCCGGCCTGTTGCATCCAGAGAGGAGCCTGGCTGATGTTGCCTGCATGGAAATCGAATGCAGCGCCTACTGCCATCATGGCGGCATTGATTTTACCAAGGTGATTGGCTACCCATTTTTCCTGGCGGGGGCAACCGCGTCCAACGAGCACAATGTGTGCACCGCTGTCGTTTATCTTCCTGATATCTGATGCATCTTCTTCCGGGGTAGCTTCACGGAACCTGTCGGGGTGAATGCCGGCGATCTTGACGCCCGGATAGTTGATGTTGATGAAAGCGGTAAACTTTTCCAGCGTTTCCGGGGTACTACCGTAGAGGTAAACGCCCAGTTTCTCTTCGCTGGCGCGAGCGAGAACGTACTTGGTCAGAATGGGACCCGTAACACGGTCATCCAATCCTGCCTTATAAAAACTGTTTAATGCCCAACGTATCGGTTGACCATCGGGAACAATCATGTCGAGCTTGTTAACAAGCTCGCGGAGATTTTTGTCTTTAACAGTTTCGATAAGTCCATGTACGGCAAGAGCCGACATACCAAAGCTTTGTCTTTCGCGTGCAGCTTTGATTATGGTTTCAGAGGCTCTTTTATAATCGGTAATACTGTAATTGGCGGTAAAGAGCTGATATTTTACGTCGTCTTCAACTTCCTGCAGGGAAGGGGCCGGAATTGGCATTCTGCGGCGAAGAACGGAGTAAGCAAATTGTCCGGCCGTTTGGCGAATCACCCTGAAATCGAGTCCAAAGCTGGCGTTGCGCACATAAAAGGCGTCGAACTCAAAACGGCGGAATATTGTTGCGAAGTCGCTGGCAGGGCCGCGGTATCCTTTAACCTGCGAGAGGCCCGTGATACCTGGTTTCACCATGTTGCGGAATTTATAACCTGCAACTACTTTCGAAAATTCATTGCAATCGTTGATCATATGTGGCCGGGGACCTACTACGCTCATCTGGCCGGCAAGTACATTAAGAAATTGGGGAAATTCGTCCAGGTTTGTGAAGCGGAGGAATCTACCCAGTTTGGTGATACGGGGATCATCTACTTTAGCCTGAAGGTGGTTGGCGTCGGCATTCATCACCATTGAGCGGAACTTTATACAGGGAAAAATGCGTCCTCCCTTCCCTACCCTGCGTTGGATAAAGAAAACAGAACCTCTCGAATCCAGCTTGATGAGAATTGCCATGATCGGAATGAGCCACGACAGCACACCTACGATCATTACCAATGAGAAAAGGATGTCAAACAATCTCTTGAAGAAAAAATACTTCGGTTTTTCATCAACATAATGCCTGAGCGAAACTTTTTCCTTCACCGAACCTGGGGTCAGGTGAGCTAACTTGGATGCCGTTTTCATACTTCAATTGCGGGAGTATCCTCCCAGATTGGATTTAAATAGTTTTTCAAGAATCTGTCTTTCAATCTCGTAAGAAAGAAGAAACTGTGAAATGAATAAGGTTTTCCTGGTACCTGTTTAATGTCATTTTTTGACCGCAACTGGCATTCAAACGTTGCACCGGGCGCAAAATTGCATTAAAATTTAGAAATAACCCGTTAATTACCAATTAGTCAGCCCGATGGATACGGAATTTTAAGCCTTCTGATAGGTATTTACCCTTACAAATTGCCCCTTAAGCAGCAGTTTCAGGCAAGAAAGTATCCCGGAGAATTTTCACAGGGGGCAGGTATTAAATTGACAATATTGATACCAAAACAATAGTTTTGCCAACCTTTAACTGTTTAAAGGTGACCAGCCTATGTATGAAAACGATTATCATGACCTGGATCTCAGCCAATTCAGCTTCCTTGTAACCGGTGGTGCCGGATTTATCGGGTCGCATATTGTGGAATATCTTCTCAAAAAAGGGGCTGGAAAAGTAAGGGTGCTCGACAATTTCAGCACCGGAAGTGTGGAAAATATCGCTTTGTTCTCAGACCTGGCCGCCTTTGAACTGATGGAAGGCGACATCCGCAATCCAGATACCTGCCAGCAGGCAGTGGAAGATATGGACTTTGTGATCCACCAGGCTGCACTCGGTTCAGTTCCCCGCTCTATCAATGATCCTGTTACTACCAACGACGTTAATATCAATGGCTTTCTGAACATGCTTGTTGCTGCGCGCGATAAAGGCGTACAACGCATGATCTATGCAGCAAGCTCAAGCACATACGGCGACAATAGCTCCTTGCCGAAAATTGAAGAGAAAATTGGTAACCCACTTTCTCCTTATGCTGTTACGAAATATGTAAATGAACTGTATGCTTCGGTCTTCTCGCGTACTTATGGTTTTCATACAATCGGGCTTCGTTACTTCAATGTATTCGGTCCGCGCCAGAATCCAAAAGGTCCTTACGCAGCAGTAATTCCACTATTTATTAAAGCTGCACTAAACGAAGAAGCACCGCTCATTAACGGCGATGGAGAAACCGGCCGTGATTTCACATTTGTTGAGAATGTTGTGCAGGCCAACATCCGCGCACTTTTTTCCAGCGTACGCAAACACGAGGTGGCGAATGTTGCTTTTGGAAATATGACTACACTTAACGATCTGTGGAAAATGATTTCTTCGAATTTAGGAGTGAACATTCCCGCCCAACACGGACCTGAACGCACTGGCGACATCAAACACAGCCTTGCTTCAATTGAAAAAGCAAAAAAGCTGTTTGGTTACCATCCGGTAATTAACATTCATGACGGTTTGGAAAAAACGGTGCACTGGGCCCGCGAAAATGTTGGTATTCTCTAGTAGGTTACCTGAACACTGAATTTGCCTGCTGTTGCGCCAAGTTCTCCTGCAGCAGCATCACTGATGCGCAACGCTAATCCTGCGCTTTCTTTCATCTCGGGTAATTCACCCAACACCTTTGCATATACGCTCTTGTTGGTTTGCGGAAACGTAATCCGGATGATCGTTCCTACGGTAACATTGTTCATCAACGCGTAATATTTACCGTCGTTCCAACCACTCGTGCTTTTGAAAATGCCTGCCACGCCACTTTGGTTCTTGCCCCCGCCAGCAAACTGTGAGCGGAAAAAACCTTCATTGCCCTGGCCAGCAGCTGTTCCTCCCGAGGTTGCTGCAGTTGGAGTAGTTGTGGTTGTATTTTGTTGCGCTTGTGGCTGAGGAGTTGTTTGACTTTGCTTTTGTGTTGTGGCAGCAGGTGTTTGCGTGTTATTGGCTGCAACGTCTGCTCCCGATTTCACACGAAGATGTCCAACAATAAGCTTCATACCTGCACGTGCCTGGTCGCGTTTGATGGAATTCCATTTCTCGAGTCTTTCAATAGGCACCTTGTTGTGGTTCACGCTGATGCGATACATCCATTCTTTTTCCTGTACAACGTGATATACCGGCTGCAATGTTTCATCAGCCGACTTCGATTCATTCTGGGTAAAGTTAGAGGCGGTCAATGGTACCTTAAGCGTTCTTCCAACCTCAAGCGGAGTCTGCAGACTTACCTGGTTAAAAACAGCCAGCTGTGTTGGCGTGAGATTGTATTTTCGTGCAATGCCATACCAGGTCTCTTTTGCAGCCACCTGGTGCGTGAGATATAGGTCGGGGCTCACTCCCTGCGTGATATAATCCTGTGCAGGAAGCACCTTAGTAAAAATAACCAGCAGCACGATCAACAAAACTCTGTTCATAGGTTTCTCATTTCAGTTTGCAAAGATGAGTAAATAATCAATTGTTTCCACTTTTGAGTATTCTCCAATCCTTTGGATAATAATTGTTCCAGCGGCGACCGAGCATCTTTACCCAACCCAATTCATACCCTTTGTATTCAACAAGTGCCCAGCCAAGCATGCCCGGTCCTAAAGTAACATCCTCTTTCCTCAAATATTGCAGGGCATCTTCTCTTTTTAACGAAACACGTTGCAAATTTTGTGAAGCAAGCCCAGATACGGCAAGTTCATGATGCGGCACAAGATCACTTCCAATTACCCGGCCAAGACGCACGCCCGCTTTTTTCAGGTAAAGTTGTGCATGCACATGGAGAAGTCCGGTACTCAGCGCGGCAGTGACAGCCAGCACCTCACCTTCATAACTGAAAAAATCGCAAGCTACTTTCTCAGAAAGCCAGGCAGCGGCAATGCCGGTTTCGTTTCGTGTGGCCTTTGTTAATTTTCCTTTTTTCCTTTCGCCACTCCCGATTTCATCTACCTGCAGTTTCCTGAAACAGGCAGCAAAGAAACCTTCGCCTTTTAATTTATCGGGAAAAAAGCGGTAGCCGGGTGCGCGATGATGCGTACTGTGTGATTCAACGATATTCCAATCCGGTGAAGTTTTTACTTCCAGCGGCTCAACATGAAAATGCGAGACAAGATGATCACAAATATTTTCGTCTTCTTCTTTTGAATATGAACAGGTGGAATACACAAGTAGTCCACCCGGCTTAAGCGAATCAAATACATCGTGCAGAATTCTTTTTTGCCGGAGGCTGCACATGTTCACTGCTTCAGTGCTCCATTCGCCAACAGCATCCGGATCACGCCGGAACAATCCCGAACCGGAACAAGGTGCATCAACGACGATGATGTCGAAGAATGAAGGGAGTTTTTTGAAGTCGGCGGGATCATTATTTGTAACAACCACATTAGCTCCGCCCCATTTCACCATATTCTCCACGAGAATAGATGCGCGCGTTTTGATCACTTCATTGCTTACCAGCAAAGAATCAGAATTTATGATGGCATGCAGCAACGTGGATTTGCCACCGGGAGCCCCGCAGAGATCAAGTACGTGGAGTGATGCATTCAGATCGGAATGCTGACGAACACATTGTTCGATAAACATACCTGATGCTTCCTGCACGTAGTAAACACCTGCATGTAATAGCGGATCGAGCGTGAAGGAAGGACGTGCCGGAAGATAATATCCGCCCGAGCACCAGGGAATTTTTTCTGCGCCGGGAAAAAGGTCTTCAACTGGTGTTTTAAGCTTTAAAGGATTGAAACGTACGGAAACAACCTGCTCGCCGCTTTCGTGAACGTAGATGAATCTATCTTTATCAAAACCCTCCACCTCCTCCAGCGATTGCAGGAGTTCTTCTGGCAACCGGTTGCTCACGGTTATAAACTTTTGATTTCAGTTACTAGTTGTTGTATCACGGCTTTGGCATCGCCGAAGAGCATGGATGTTTTTGGCTGGAAGAAAAGATCGTTTTCGATGCCGGCATATCCTGGCTTCATGCTTCGCTTATTTACAATAACCATTTTTGCGAGTTCCACATCAAGTATGGGCATTCCATATATCGGTGAAGAAGGGTCAGACTTTGCGGCGGGGTTTACCACGTCGTTTGCTCCCAGCACCAGCACTGTGTCTGTTGATGGAAATTCTTCGTTCGCGTGTTCCATTTCAAGCAGTTTGTCGTAGCTCACGTCTGCTTCGGCAAGCAATACATTCATGTGGCCAGGCATACGACCAGCAACAGGATGGATGGCGTATTTCACTTCAACGCCTTTTTCGCTGAGTATTTTTTCCAGTTCATGACAGGCATGCTGCGCCTGTGCCACAGCGAGGCCATAACCAGGAACGATCATGACTTTTGATGCATAATTCATCACAGTAGCGGCATCAGAAATACTTATTTCCTTGTATGAACCTGCTTCTTTCGCTGCGCCAGCGGCTGCAGTTGGTCCACCAAATGAACCGATCAGTACATTCTTGAGGGAGCGATTCATTGCACGACACATAAGAATGGTAAGCAGTGTACCGGCAGCGCCTACCAGGATACCGCCGGTGAGCATTACTTTATTGTCGTACAAAAATCCGCCGCATGCAGCAGCCACACCGGTAAATGAATTAAGTAGTGAAATAACTACGGGCATGTCGGCCCCGCCGATGGGTAATACAAAGCAAATTCCATAAACAGCGGCGAGAAGGAAGATGCCGTAAAAAATGATTTTTAGAAATTGAAGCCTGTCTTCAAAATTTCCATCTACACTTGTCGATGATGGCAGCTGCAACATTGAATAGAGCAACACGATTGCTAAAGAGAACACAACAAAGAGCAATGCAAGATTGAAGATATGCTGGCCCCGAAACGAAAAATCTTTTATGCGGCCGTTCAGTTTTCCCCATGCAATAACACTTCCGGTAAATGATACGGTACCGATTATGAGGCCGGCGAGTATGATGACAAGTTCAGTAAGTGGTAAACCGGTTACAATACCTGAGGCTTCGTGTGTTATCCATGAAAGATGATTAAGCAGATGATCAAATTCGATAATTGAAATGAGTGCCGCACAGGCGCCTCCCATTCCGTTAAACAGGCTCACCATTTCAGGCATTGCCGTCATCTGAACTTTTTTCGCGGCCAACGTACCAACAACAGCGCCGATGATCAGTCCGCCAAAAATCCATCCCATGTTATGCAACGGCTCGCCTTCGTCTTTATAGAAGAAGATGGTTGTAAAAATTGCAATAGTCATACCCGCAGCGGCAATCAGGTTACCGCGGCGTGCCGAAGCGGGATCTGACAACATCTTCAATCCCACGATGAATGTGACCGAAGCGATAAGATAACTAAGCGTAAGTACGCTGAATTCCATAGATATTTATTTCTTCTTCTTTTTGAACATTTCCAGCATGCGGTCGGTAACCACGAATCCTCCTACAACATTCAGTGTACCGAGAATCACCGCGAGAAAACCAAGAATCAAAGCCAGGTAATTATCTGCTTCTGCGCGACCCATAACAATGATCGCACCGATGATAACAACTCCGTGAATCGCATTTGCACCACTCATTAATGGCGTGTGCAACACACTTGGCACGCGCCCGATCACTTCGATGCCAAGAAAAACCATCAGGATTACGATATAGAAAATATCCATAAGAAAAAGCTTTATTCAATTTTATTTACTGAACCGGCAATTACGGCCAAAATGGAAACGGCAATCGATAATGATGCATCCAAATCGTTCTCCGCTCCCCGATCTCCGCTCTATTTTTCGTCCTTCCTTCCCGGCTATCTTAGCAATTGTCCTCCATGTGTCACAGCACTGCCCTTCACCAGGTCGTCGTCGAAATTCAGATTCAATCCTGCATCTTTTCCTGTGATCAATGCAAGAAAATTCTGCACGTTCTTACCATAGAGTTTACTCGCATCCGACGGCATAGATGCAGGAAGAGCAGAGTTCCCGATGATGGTAACTCCGTTCACATTCACCTCCTCATTGTTGCGGGTAAGCTCTGTATTACCTCCGGTTACCGCGGCAAGATCAACAATCACCGATCCGTGTTTCATCCGGTTGATCATTTCGCTTGTTACGAGTAAAGGTGCTTTTTTCCCGAATATCTGGGCGGTGGTAATTACGATATCTGCTTTGGCAATGCTATCTGAAATTTTTTGTTTCTGCCGCTCGAGGAATTCAGCTGATTGTTCCACAGCGTAACCTCCTGCGGAGGATGCATCCGCGGCGCCTTCAACTTCAATGAACTTTGCACCAAGGCTCATCACTTCTTCTTTCACTGCGGGTCTTGTGTCGAAAACTTCAACTACGGCACCGAGGCGGCGCGCAGTAGCTATGGCCTGGAGACCTGCAACTCCGGCACCCAACACAAGCACTTTTGCCGGCGGCGTTGTGCCTGCAGCAGTCATAAACATGGGAAAGTACCGTGGATATCTGGCGGCCGCGAGCAACACCGCCTTGTATCCCGCGATGTTCGCCTGGGAACTCAGTACATCCATCGTTTGCGCCCGCGTGGTCCGTGGCAGCATATCGAGGCTAAACACAGTGATTCCCTTTTCGGCGTATTGCTGCATCAGCTCGCGGTTGAACAGTGGCTGATATACTCCGATCAACACTTTTGGTGTTGTAAGTTGATCGTTTATATGTTCAGGTGGATGAATTGAAAGAAGAACTTCGGAGCGGGAAACCACATCCTGTGAAGAAGGTGATATGCCGGCTCCTGCACTGGTGTACGCCTCATCGTTGGCGAAGGATTTTGTACCTGCACCGGTTTCTACAAGTACCGTTATTCCCTTTTTTACGAGAGCAGCTACAGTTTCGGGTAACAAAGACACCCTGGTTTCGAACGAAGGCTCTTTTAATACACCGATGACCATAGGCTGATTAGATTAAAACTGTTCGTGAATACCTGTCTGAACTAACTATAAGGTAAGATAGAATTTTTTTTACTCACTTCAGAACCTGATGGTGAAATGCTGTTTCACTTTGAAGTCGGGCCGAAAAAAAACCAGCCCCAGGAAAAACAGGTCGATGGTGAGCATAACGGAGGGATGCGCTTTTACTTGTTGCCATGCCTGCTCCATGTCCCGGCTCCAGTGAATGTCGTCGAAGATCAACAATGATTCGTCAGCGCGTCGGGCGAGTATCTTGTTGAAGTAGTCTACTGTGGGTTTACTGCGATGGTTACCGTCAACAAATGCGAGGTCTACCCGGGGGATCGAATCCACCACTTCCTGCAGGGTGTTGTTGAAATTACCGGTTACAATTTTCACGTGTCCCAATCCCACGGAATGCAGGTTCTCGCGGGCAATGGATGCCAACGCATAGTTACCCTCACAGGTTACCACAACCGCTGATGGGTTTGCCGCGGCAAGGTATGCGGCAGAGATCCCTGCGGCGGTTCCGAGTTCGACGACATATGCCGGCTGGTAGTAGCGAGCAATACGAAACAGCAATTGTGCATACCGCTTATTCTTTGAACTATCGCGGGTAATGCCTGCCAAGCTTTTTGATTGTGCTGCTACAGCTGAGCCGGCGCCATAATCTTCTACAGGAACGGGAGTTTCGTTGCGCAACAACCTGCTACGGAGGTTTTCGATTTTGGCATACTCAGGGTATTCTGTTTTATCGAGCAGTACATTACGGATAAATTCGTATACGAACGGGGAGTGCACGCCGTGCCCACGGCCGCTTGAAGCCGTAGCGAGGTATTTCAGGTATTTGGCTGATAATGCTAGTCGCGAGTACATGGATTACCTGCTGTTTTTTCTATCCCAGGTTTGAAAAGAATAGGCATACGCGTGTTTATCGTCGGCATTGAACTCCTGCTGGTCTGTCAACTCCCATTCTTTCTGGTCAATGTCCGGAAAAAAAACGTCACCATCGAGTGTCGTCTGCACGCGCGTCATGTAAATGCGGTAAGCCTGATCCAGGAATTGGTTGAATATTTCAGCGCCGCCAATTACAAAACATTCTTTTGCATCCGTGTCCTCTGCAATCTTCAAAGCCTGTTCGGGGTTGTTCACTACCACCGTTCCGGGAGGAGCCTGCATTTCCTGGCGGGTGATGATGATGTTGGTGCGTCCCCGGAGCGGCTTTTGCATCGAGTCAAAAGTTTTTCGGCCCATAATCACCGGCATGCCCCAGGTTGTGTTTTTAAAAAACATCATATCGTTAGGCAAATGCCACAACAGCTTGTTGTCTTTTCCGATAGCGTTGTTTTCTGTCGCTGCAACAACTAGACTGACCTTCATAATAAATTACACCGCTACCGGCGCTTTGATCGGTGGATGAAACTGGTAATTCTCCAGAGTAAAGTCTTCGTAACTGAACCCGGTAATATCTTTTATATCGGGGTTGAGGCGCATAACTGGCAGCGGATACGGTGTGCGCGACAATTGCAGACGCGCCTGCTCAAAATGATTATTATACAGATGCACGTCACCAAACGTATGCACAAAGTCACCTGCCTCCAGGTTACACACCTGCGCAATCATCATGGTGAACAATGCGTATGATGCTATATTGAATGGTACCCCAAGGAATACATCAGCACTGCGTTGATATAGCTGGCAGCTCAGTCTGCCATCGGCAACATAAAACTGGAACAGCGTGTGACATGGCATCAGAGCCATTTGCGGCAGTTCAGCTACATTCCACGCGCTGATGATAATTCTGCGGCTGTCGGGATTGGTTTTGATCTGGCGGATCACATCCGCCAGCTGGTCGTACGTTTTACCATCTGCCCCCTGCCACGACCTCCACTGTTTACCGTAAACCGGCCCGAGGTCGCCGTTTTCATCGGC
>JAFAGE010000312.1 GCA_023423015.1 Bacteroidota bacterium | reverse complement strand
GGCATAAGGAACAAATGGCTAAATTCACCCTCACAATTGAAAACTCACCATTCACCATATGCCACATCGCATTCACAAATGCCAAATATGATTTTCTATAACCTATGCCTCATGCCCTATGCCCCATGCCTTCTGCCTTCTGCCATCTGCCTTCTGCCTTCTGCCATCTGCCTTCTGCCATCTCCCAAATCCTTAAGTCATGCCAATAAAAAAGCCTAAAATAATTCCCCGCGACATCAGCTGGCTGTCATTCAATGCCAGGGTGTTACAGGAAGCCGCCGACACCACGGTGCCGCTTAAAGAACGCATTAAATTCCTCGGCATCTTTTCCAACAATGCCGACGAATTTTTCCGTGTACGCGTGGCCACGTTGAAACGTATGGCCGACCTGGGTCCCAAGATCAGGAATATGCACCTGGAGCAGAATGCCGCCGAAATCCTGGCCGAAATACAGGAGATCGTGCTCGACCAGCAGGCAGAATTTGCCCGCATCTGGGATGAAGTGCGCCAGGAAATGGAAAGCCAGGGCATCTTCATCATCAACGAAAAACAACTCGATCCCATACAACAGGATTTCGTGCGCCGTTACTTTGAAGAAGAAGTGCGCTCAAACATTATCCCCCTTATGGTAGAAGGAATTACACAACTCCCCTACCTGCGCGAAAAATCCATCTACCTCGGCGTAGTGCTTTCGCGACGCGACCATTCGCTGAAAAGAAAATACGCCATCATCGAAGTGCCCTCCAAAATGGTTGGCCGCTTTAAAGAATTACCGGCACCCGATGGCGAACACCATATCATCCTGCTCGAAGACGTCATCCGCGTTAACCTGAAAAGCATTTTTTCCTTTTTCGGATACGACCACTACGAATCGTGGGTGTTCAAAGTGACCAAGGACGCTGAAATGGATATCGACAACGATCTCACCACCTCCTTCATCCAGAAAATTGAAAAGGGATTAAAAAACCGGAGAAAAGGTAAACCGGTAAGGTTTGTGTACGACAGGGAAATGGATCCCTACCTGCTGGAGTTTCTCATCATGAAATTAAATCTGTCAAAAAAAGATAGCCTGATCCCCGGAGGAAGGATTCACAACTTCCGTCACTTCATGGACTTTCCCGACGTATTCCGCGGAAATGGTAAACGCCGCAAACCCTTCATCCACCCAATGCTGAAAGATTCATTGCGTGTGACTGATGTGGTGCTGAAACATGACGTGCTACTGAACTTCCCTTATCATTCATTTGATCCTGTAATTGACCTGCTGCGCGAAGCGGCTATTGATCCAAGCGTTACGGCGATAAAAATAACTGCGTATCGCCTGGCACCAAATTCAAAAGTGATCAACGCATTGGTGAATGCCGTGCGCAATGGTAAACATGTTACGGTAATGCTTGAATTGCGCGCAAGGTTCGATGAAGAAGCAAATATTGAATGGAAAGACCACCTGGAAACCGAAGGCGTAAAAGTGATCATCAGCATTCCTAACCTCAAAGTGCATGCGAAGATCTGCCTGATTGTAAAAAAAGTGGGAAACCGGAGCATCCCCTATGGCTTTGTGAGCACGGGAAACCTCAACGAAAGGACATCCTCGGTTTACGGCGACCACTGTTTGCTCACTGCCGACCGCGGAGTTATGTCTGATGTAAACCGCATTTTTAGTTACCTGGAGAAGTGGAAAGAAGGCATGCAGCCGTTGAAGAATTGTACTACACTTATCCCCTGCCCCACAGGATTACGTAAAGAACTTATACAGCTGATCAACCGCGAAATCCGGAATGCAAAAGCAGGAAAGAAGGCAGAAGTCTGCCTGAAGATGAATTCACTTTCCGATGAGGTGTTGATTCAAAAATTATATGAAGCTGCTAAAGGCGGCGTAAAGGTCAACCTCGTTGTGCGGGGCATATTCTGCATGTTCACCGAGAACAAAAAATTTGTTCACCCGGTCAAAGCCATAAGCATTGTAGACGAATACCTCGAACACGCACGGGTGTTCATCTTCCACAACGATGGCAATGAAAAGGTGTTTATTTCTTCGGCAGACTGGATGGTACGAAATTTAGATCATCGTGTGGAAGCAACCTGTCCCATCAAAGATCCCCTGATCCGGAAAACTTTGATAGACCTGTTCAACATACAGGCGAGAGACAACGTAAAGGCGCGGGTACTCGACAATTCGCTCAGTAACCGCTACGTGAAAACCGACCCGCACCACCGCGTACGCTCGCAGGAAGAAATTTATGGTTATCTCGCAATAAACGAAGATGTTTACGAGGAACATTGACAATGTACGAGGTTTATTGTTAAAATAAGAGAAGATGGATGTAATGCGACTTGCGGCGATTGACATTGGCAGTAATGCAGCCAGGCTGTTGATTTCAGAAGTACTCGAACTACCAAATGGAAAACCACAGTTCCAGAAACTGAACCTGGTGAGGGTGCCACTGCGCCTGGGCTTCGATGTGTTCGACGACAACAAAATATCGAAGGAAAAGGAAGTGATGATCATGAAGATGATGCACGCCTACAAGCTGCTTATCGACGTATATGGCGTGACGCAATACCGCGCCTGCGCCACGGCCGCCATGCGTAGTGCAGAAAATGGACCCGAAATTCTTGAGAGAGTAAAAAACGAAACGGGCATCGAAATCGAAATCATCACCGGCGATGCAGAAGCAAGCCTCATATACGAGAACCACGTTGCCGAGAATATGAACAGCAACAACAGCTACCTCTACGTTGATGTGGGAGGAGGAAGCACTGAGCTCACTTTCTTTGAGAATGGTAAACTCGGTTTCAAGCGCTCATTCAACATTGGAACGATCCGTATTCTGAAAAAGCAGGTGGATGAATTTATGTGGGATGAAATGCGCGACTTCATTAAACGCGAAACCCGCAACCACGCGGGCGATATCGTAGCAATAGGTTCAGGCGGAAATATCAACAAGGTGTTTTCGCTTTCTAAACGCAAAGAAGGTAAGCCGCTTAACATTGAACTACTGAAGGATTATCATCGCGAACTCGGCAGCGTTTCACTCGACGAGCGTATGAAAATTTATAAGATGCGGGAAGACCGCGCCGACGTGATTGTTCCTGCCCTGTCAATTTATATCAACGTGATGCGGTGGGCAGACATACAGGATATATATGTGCCCAAGATTGGTTTGGCGGACGGTCTCATCCAACATTTATATGCCGAAGTCACCAAACAGGAAAAACCAGTGAGTGCCTGAGTGAAACGATGCGGCGTAAGCGCTCTTTTCAGCTGTATTTTGCTTTTCAGTATTAACATCTACCTTGCATGCCCATGAGCACACACAAGGATATCAGGAAGATCACCACGAATACGCTGCAGAAAATGAAAGCAGCGGGAGAAAAGATTTCGATGATCACCGCGTACGATTTTTCGTTTGCACGCATATTCGACGCAGCCGGCATCGATGTAATTCTTGTTGGAGATTCTGCTTCCAACGTGATGGCAGGTCACGAAACAACATTGCCGATTACACTCGATCAGATTATTTATCATGCTTCTTCGGTAATACGTGGAGTGAATCGCAGCCTCGTAGTAGTAGACCTTCCATTCGGTTCATACCAATCGAATTCAAAAGAAGCGCTTGCCTCTGCCATACGCATCATGAAAGAAACGGGTGCTCACGCTGTGAAAATGGAAGGTGGTGAAGAGGTGATGGAATCAGCAAAGAGAATCATCGCCGCAGGTGTGCCGGTGATGGGGCACCTTGGCCTGACGCCGCAGAGCATTTACAAGTTTGGAACCTACACCGTGCGGGCACGCGAAGAAGAAGAAGCAGAGAAATTAAAACGCGATGCCATACTGCTTGAAGAAACAGGTTGTTTCGCTACAGTGCTGGAAAAAATTCCTGCGCAACTCGCCAGAGAAGTTACAGCAAGCTTAACAATCCCGACAATAGGTATCGGTGCTGGAAAACACTGCGACGGCCAGGTGCTGGTGATGCACGACATGCTCGGCATCAACACTGAATTTAAACCGCGCTTTCTGCGTCAGTACCTGAACCTCGAAGAGCAGGTGACTGGTGCTGTTCAGCAGTATATCCGGGATGTGAAGAGTAGTGACTTTCCGAATGAGAATGAACAGTATTAACAGGAACTGCAAGAACAGTTGCCTGCTTTGCATTTTCCCCGCTCACCACGTCTGAATATTTCGCTTTCAGGCGTATGAACTTCTTCTCAAATAATTCATACGACAGCGACGCTATTGCTACTGTAAGAACGAATGCTGCTATGTAAAGTATCCATGGCGAAAAGTTCAGCAACAGCATCAGTTTGATTCCTGCAACGATTGCAATGGAATGGTACATGTACAGTCCGTAGGAAATCTTACCCAGATAGTCCGGTATGCGAAACTCCATCGACAATCCAATATTTTTATTTGCCGCGAAGTTGAGAATGATAATTCCAAACAATATGGAATAAACTTCAAGATTTACATGTAGTACGCTGATGCCCCATCCCATCATTCCAACTGCAGCAATCAAGGCTATGTAAAAAACCGTGTTGTTCAGGAATAAAGTCAGGAAACGTTTGGTATGCAACATCACGGCAAACACAGCGCCGATTGCCATGCAGTCGATGTTGAACAACTTCCAGAATTTCCGCAGGTACATTTTACCGGGAATGAACTCTACGTTGGAATTCAGCAGAAAATACACCCCGATGTATGCCGCAATCACTCCCAGGATAAATAACAAACGGCGTTTGCGCACAAAAGCTATCAGTAATGGCCAAACCAGGTAGAATTGTTCTTCCGTTCCAATCGACCAGGTTTGCGATGCATAAGGGAACACATTGAACATCGACACCGCCAGGTTGGCAAAAAATGTGAAATACATGATCGCCTTTAGCGTGAAGTTTTCGTACAACACCGGCTTCTCAAAACCGGGAATTACAAAAAAAGCTATGTTAGGAAGAATGAAGAACGCCAGGATCAAAACAAAAAAGTACAGCGGCCATATGCGCAACACCCGCCGCAAATAGAACTTCGGAATGCTGATGCGTCCTTTTATCTGCTCTTCATGAAGCAATATATATGTGATCAGGAAACCACTCAGCACAAAAAACAGCACTACCCCGAGTTTACCGATACCAAACAGGATGATGTTTTCAGCAACATTCGGCAACCCGAAAAACATGCTGTATTGCTCCACGTGATACACAAACACCATCAGTGCCGCGATGAATCGCAAGCCATTCAGGTTGGGGAAGTAGACACTATTTTTCTGCATTCCGCGACAATTTTAGAAAGATCGTCGGTGAAAAACGTTGACATTAATGAACATGTTGTTGGCAGATGGCAGATGGCAGGTGGCAGGTGGCAGATGGCAGACGGAGAACGGAGAACGGAGAGCGGAAGGATGCATAGGGTATGGCACAGATGGCAGGTGGCAGGGCGTAGGTGGATTTTGCTAACTTGCGCATCATGAAAAAAATATCCGGGCTTCCTGCACTTAAAGAAGAAAATGCCGGTGTTTCAACCGGTAATAACTGGCTGAAAGGTGGCGGACAGGCCATCAAATCGTATTCTCCGGTAGATGGTGAGCTTATCGGAACAGTTGGCGCCGCAAATGCCGAAGATTATAATTCGGTGATCGACGTAGCTGCACGCGCTTTCAGCGAATGGAAATTGTGGCCTGCCCCGCGACGCGGTGAAGTTGTTCGCCAGGTAGGCGATTCGCTCAGGCAGCATAAATCGGCTTTGGGCCAGCTGGTGTCGTACGAAATGGGCAAAAGTCTACAGGAAGGCATGGGGGAAGTGCAGGAGATGATTGATATATGCGACTTCGCCGTGGGATTGTCGCGCCAGCTGCATGGCCTTACTATGCACAGTGAACGCCCGGGTCACCGCATGTACGAGCAATGGCATCCATTGGGAATAGTAGGTATAATAAGCGCATTCAACTTCCCGGTAGCCGTGTGGAGCTGGAATTCGATGCTGGCCTGGGTTTGCGGCAATGTGTGCGTATGGAAACCTTCGGAAAAAACACCCCTTTGTTCAGTTGCCTGTCAGCACATCGTTGCCGAGGTATTTGCACGAAACAACGTTCCCGAAGGCGTTTCGTGCCTGGTAAATGGCGGACGCGAGGTTGGTGAGCTATTGGCAAACGATCACCGCATTCCCCTTGTTTCTGCTACAGGTTCCACCCGAATGGGTAAAGCTGTTGGTGCAGCAGTGGGCGCGCGGCTTGGCCGGGCATTACTGGAACTTGGAGGCAATAATGCCATCATCATATCGCAACATGCAGACCTCGATATAGCCATTCTCGGTAGTTTATTCGGAGCAGTGGGAACAGCAGGCCAGCGCTGTACCACAACACGCAGATTGATTGTGCACGAAGAAGTGTACGACGAAGTGAAACGCAAACTGGTACAAGCGTATGGACAACTCTCCATTGGCGACCCGCTGAATGAAAAAAATCACGTTGGCCCGCTAATAGACCGCGGAGCTGTTGAGCAATACCTTGCCGCAATAGAACAATGCAAAAAAGAGGGAGGAAGGTTTATCGTAGATGGCGGCATACTTGATGGAAAAGGATACGAGAGCGGTTGCTACGTAAAACCGTGCATAGCAGAAGTGAACGCTGAAATGAAGATCGTTCAGGCAGAAACCTTTGCACCCATTTTATACATCATGAAGTATTCTTCCATAGAAGAAGCGATACAAATACAAAACAGTGTTCCCCAGGGCCTCTCCTCGGCCATCATGACGCTAAACCTGCGCGAAGCGGAACAATTCTTATCGGTAACCGGCAGCGATTGTGGAATAGCAAACGTAAACATCGGCACTTCTGGTGCAGAGATCGGCGGCGCCTTCGGGGGCGAAAAAGAAACCGGCGGAGGCCGCGAGAGCGGCAGCGACGCCTGGAAAAACTACATGCGCCGGCAAACCAACACCATCAACTACTCAACGCAATTACCCCTGGCGCAAGGAATTAAGTTCAATGTTTAGAATCGCCCCGAATTCAGAATGAGGCTGAGAAGATTGGCAGGTGAGAGGTGAAAGGTGAAAGGTGAGCAGTGAGCGGTGAAAGGTGAAAGGTGAGAAGTGCCTGCAACCCTGAGCTGGTCATCCTTCTCCTTGCAATCTTGTTCGTATCTGGTAGCAATCTGGTATACTCAATGATGCTAGAAACATGCTACTAGATTGCTACAAGATTGCTACCCCAGAAATGACCAGGAAAGAGACGGCGGAGCGTAGCGGGCGATGCGCCTAGACCTCTCACTTCTCTTTCACCTCTCACCTTTCACCTCTCACCGCTCACTTATTCGTTCCCCGTTCCTGCTTCATACTTTTTGAGGCATTTTTCCGTTATATCCCACATATCCAATCTATGAAATACATCTGCCTGCTCCTGTTGGCGTGCTGCCTTTCAACCCTTTCCGTTGCCCAGCTGCGCATGGGCATTCTTGGCGGGCCCCATTCAGCTACCGTAAAGGAGCAGAATTCGCTTCCCGACTGGGAAACCCAGATGAAACCGCGCTACTCATCGCGTGGCGGCCTGAACCTCGGCCTTCTCATAGATGTTCCGCTTTCCGATAACAACCGCTGGTACCTTTCTCCCGGAATCTTTTATATGTCGAAGGGAAGAAAATATTACTTGCGAAACGATACGCTGAACTCGATTCAGAGCGACACCATCTCGGCGTCGAATAACCTGGCCGTAAACTATATCGACATCCCTTTCAATCTCACCTATAAAATTCCGTTGGGGAAAAAGGCTAAATTCATTCTGAGCGCAGGACCTTATGCAGGATTTTTCTATAGCGGAAAACAGAAGTTTGAAACAAGAATATATTCTACCAGCAGTTTCAACGACGAAGAAGTAAAACTTGAAACCGGTGACGAAGCAGGCAAGATGAAAACCTTCAACGCCGGCTGGAACGCACGTGCAGGTTTCGAAATCGGAAGCATCATACTTACCGGCTTCATGAGCGAAAGCCTCACAAGTTTTTATACCGCACCCTATGAAGGCGACTTCAGGCACCAGGTTCGGGGTGCATCAGTCGGCTTCTGGTTCAACAAACCGAAAACTACCGCTAAGGCAGTTCAACTTCCCAAAGACGCGGATAAAGATGGCATTCCCGACAAGGATGACCTTTGTCCGGCACTAGCTGGTCCCGCGATCACCCAAGGTTGTCCCGATACCGACAACGACGGCGTAGCCGATGCATTGGATAAATGTGCTTCTGTAGCAGGTAAGATAAAATACCAGGGTTGCCCGGTACCTGATAGTGATGGTGATGGTATCAACGACGAAGCAGATACATGCCCAACACAGGCGGGTACACCTGAATATAATGGCTGCCCGATACCGGATAGTGATGGCGACGGCATCAACGACAAGGAAGATGCTTGTCCGCAGCAAGCCGGCGTACCATCGAACAAAGGTTGCCCCGAAATAAAAGCCGAAATCCGCCAGAAAGTGACGATGGCTGCCAAAAATATCTTCTTCAAAGCATCGAGCAATGAATTAACGGAGTCGTCGTACGAACCGCTGGATGAAGTTGCGCAACTGCTTCAAAATAATCCTGAAATAACCCTCATCATCGAAGGGCATACGGATTCAACAGGTAGTCTTGCGCTGAATAACCAGTTGTCGCAGGCGCGTGCCGATGCGGTGAAAAATTACCTGCAGCAAAAAGGAATTGAATCTTCGCGCCTGAATGCCAAAGGCTTTGGTCCGGCAAGACCCCTGGAATCGAACTCTACACCGGCGGGCCGCAGGAAAAACCGCCGTGTGGAACTAAGACTCGAATAGCCAGGTAGCCGTTCATGTAATTAACAGAACGCGTGCTGCATATTTGCCTATTTTTACGTCTATTCTAAAAACAATTTTTTTTAATGAATAAGGCGTTAAAAACGGCGGTAGCAGCTACAATTCTTGTGACCGCATCATTTACCTCAGGAGCACAAACCAGTAAGACATCGAAGGATGAGATTCCTAAAGGTTGGCATCTGCTCGACAAAGCAAAAGATGGATACAGCGGTATCAGCCTGAACGAAGCGTATGAATTTGTGAAATCGAAAAATCTCAAGAGCACACCAGTACTGGTGGCAGTGATCGATTCAGGTATTGATACTCTTCACGAAGATCTCAAACCCGTGTTGTGGGTAAACCCGAAAGAAATTCCCGGCAATGGTAAAGACGATGATGGCAATGGATATGTAGACGATATTCATGGCTGGAACTTCATTGGCGGTAAAGATGGAAGAAATGTGAAACAGGATTCATACGAAGGTGCACGCGTGTATCACGCACTTCGTCCGAAATATGAAGGCAGAACCATCGACACTACTACAATGCCTGCCGATTCTCTCGACGAATACAAAGACTACTTAAGAGCTAAGAAAAAAATTGAAGGCGACAGTGAAGAAGGTGGTCTTGATCTTGGCATGCTGAAGAGAGCACTTTCCAGCGCGCAGAAAAGCGACAGCATTCTTCGTAAAGCGATGAACAAGGATACATTCACTGGTAACGATCTGGACACCTTCCAGGCAAAGAGTGTTGAAGAAAAAGCTGCGAAGGGTGGGCTGATCTACCTGTTCCGCGCCAACCAGATGATGGAAACGACCAACGTCGAATTCATTAATGGTTTTGGCGAATTTGTGGGTGGAGAAGAAAGAAAGGCTGACGCAAAAGTGAAAGCACCTCCTGCATATCGCGCTGATATTGTTGGCGACAACGAGAACGACATCAATGACAAATATTATGGAAACGGAGACGTGATGGCCTCCACTCCTTTCCACGGAACACATGTTGCCGGTATCATTGGTGCCGTAAGAAATAACAATAAAGGAATGGATGGTATTGCCGACAATGTTCGCATAATGATGATCCGTGCAGTACCTGACGGG
>JAFAGE010000296.1 GCA_023423015.1 Bacteroidota bacterium | reverse complement strand
TCGGCATCGGTCATGATGATCAGCTTATGATAGCGAAGCTTCGCCAGATTAAGTGCTTTGGGATCGTCGGGAGTTCCCACGGTTACACCCAGTGCGGTGTACATATTCCGGATTTCCTCGTTCTCGTAAATCTTGTGCTCCATGGCCTTTTCAACGTTCAGGATCTTACCTCTTAATGGCAAAATTGCCTGGAAGGCACGGTCCCTGCCCTGTTTGGCAGTACCACCTGCGGAGTCACCCTCTACCAGGTAGAGTTCACATTTTCCGGGATCTCTTTCTGAACAGTCCGCCAGTTTACCCGGCAAACCTCCACCGCTCAATACGCTTTTGCGTTGAACGAGCTCGCGGGCTTTTCTTGCGGCAGCACGGGCCTGCGCGGCAAGTATTACTTTCTGGATGATGTTTTTGGCTTCACGCGGGTTTTCCTCCAGGTAAGCTTCCAGCACTTTCGACACGGTACTATCCACCACGCCCATCACCTCACTGTTGCCAAGTTTGGTTTTTGTCTGTCCTTCGAACTGAGGCTCGGGAACTTTAACCGAAATAATGCTGCTCAGGCCTTCCCTGAAGTCATCACCTTCTATTTCAACTTTAGCTTTTTCGAATAATCCCTGCTTGTCGCCATATGCCTTAAACACACGCGTTAATGCACGACGAAAACCAGACACGTGTGTTCCACCTTCGATGGTGTTGATGTTATTTACGTACGAATAAATATGCTCGTTGTAGCTGTCGTTGTATGAAAGCGCAACTTCTACCATTACATTGGTGTTCTCGTCGCGACCTTCAACATAAATCACCTTCTGCAGCAGAGAATTTCTACCAGCATTTTTGTCGAGCATTTCAACGAACTCAACAATTCCACCTTCGCTGAAGAAAGTTTTTGAATAGACATCTCCGCTTTCATCCTGTTCACGAAGGTCGGTGAGTATAATTCGAATACCCTTGTTCAGGTATGCGAGTTCTCTCAACCGGCTTTCAAGAATATCTTTCTTATAAACTGAAGCGGTAAATATGCTTGTATCGGGCCAGAAATGAACAGTGGTTCCTCTTTTGTCGGTTGTGCCTATTTCGCGGACCGGATACTTGGGAATACCAATTCCATATTCCTGTTCGAAAATGCGGCCTTCGCGGCATACGGTTACATGGAGTTTTGAGCTGAGTGCATTCACACAGCTTACACCCACACCATGTAAACCACCGGATACCTTGTAGGTATTTTTATCAAACTTTCCACCGGCGTGCAGCACGGTCATCACCACTTCGAGCGCGCTTCGTTTTTCCTTTGCATGCATTCCGGTAGGAATACCGCGACCATCGTCCTCAACAGATACGGAATTATCTTCGTGGATGGTCACTCTAATGTTCGAGCAGTAGCCAGCCAACGCCTCATCAATCGAGTTGTCCACTACTTCGTAAACAAGGTGATGCAGACCCTTCTCACTGATGTCGCCAATGTACATCGCAGGCCTTTTTCTCACTGCTTCCAAACCTTCAAGTACCTGTATGCTGTCAGCACCGTAACCAGTGGCAGAGGGTGGTAAAATCTCCTGAATTTCTGCGTTCATAATGTGTATGAGGACGGTTGTTTTTGTGTCAATCGGAGTATCTGCAAAAGTACAAAATATAACCCTAACGACCTTAATTTAGAACCTTAACTTTACAGCATAGTTTTTGTGTACTAACACCGTCCAAAATTGTGTTTTTCATACAATCATACGAGCATGACCAGGAACTATTCACAAATTACATTCGACTTTGCAGCACCGGAAAAACCGGCTGAAACTCCGGAAAAAACCATAGAGGTTGAACCAAAGGTGGAAGAAGCTGTGGTTATTGAAAGGGATCCGGGAGAACCGGTGGTTACTTTCACTCCTAATCCAAAACCAGCTTCGGGAAGAGGCAGAAAATCGCAAAAAACCTACGCTGCGGAAGCCGACCGCGTAAGCATCCCCGACGATGAGATCCTGTTCCAGAAACAGTATTATTCAATTGGCGAAGTTTCACAAATGTTTAAGGTTAATGCTTCTTTATTACGCTTCTGGGAAGCTGAATTCGACATTATCAAACCCCGCAAAAACCGCAAAGGCGACAGGCATTTTCGTCCTGTTGATATCAAGAATATTCAGCTGATTTATGATTTGCTTCGCCGGCGTAAACTGACCATCGATGGCGCACGCGATTTTATCAAAAACAATAAGAAATCGCAGGAACGCTTTGCGATGATTCAATCGTTACAAAAAATAAAAGGCTTTCTCCTTGAAGTGAAAGCTTCGCTGTAACAACTTAGTTTTCCTTTGTTGCAAGTTTTACTCCCCGTTCTTCCATCATCTCAATAATTGCCAGGTTAACCTGTTGCCGGAGGTCGTTAAAATCGGCGGCCGGAATTGTTGCTGTAAAAAATTCTACGGTCACCACGTAGGTGTTCTTTACAATATCAGCGAGGAATACGGTGTAGTTTTCAACCTTATCCTTTCTCCTTTGCATCAGCTCTTCAATGCTATATACCAGCTGGTTTACTACTTCGTGCGGCGTTTCGGAACTGATCTCAAGTTGCACAAATGCGCGGCGTTGCGTTTGAAGGGTGATGTTGTCCATGATGCTATCCACCATCTGCTTGTTCGGTACAGTTACGTAAGATTTTTGCGTAGTTCGCAAACGTGTGCTGCGAAGTCCGATGCGCTCTACGGTGCCTGTGATATTGTGCACCTTAATCTGGTCGCCGGTAGAAAAAGGCCGGTCAAAAAAGATGATGAACGATGCGATCAGGTTTTCAATGCTTTCGCGCGTGGCAAGAGCAATCGCCGCACCGGCGAGACTTAATCCCGTAATCAGGCTCGATATTTTGAAGTTGAACCCGAACTTGAGTATCATGAGTATGCCGATGATCACCAGCAGCACCTTGAAAAAATCTTTGAAGAATACAATCAGCTGATTGTCGGTCTGCGACTCTGTAAGATTCGCCTTCTGCTCCATGATAATAGCAATGAAGTCGATGATACGCAGCAGCAACCAGATGAAGGAAATGATCATCACCACCATCGCGATTATTTCGAGCATGTGGTGCAGGCTCACGCGATAAATATTCACGTCAAGCAGCTCAGGATATCTGAGTTTTTCGATCGCAACAATCACTACCAGGATCACGAAGAAGTTCTGTAGGGGTGGCATCAGCAGATCGATGAAGCTCTTCTTGTCTACTCCCCGTGCAATTTTTGAAACCAATTGAAAAACAAGCCCTGCAAACAGGCGGGAAACAACCGTTTTGAGTGAAACGGCAAGAAGAATGATACCTGCGATCAGCAGGTAATTGCCTACGGTATTATCTAAGAATACAAAATCGAAAATGGACATTGGTTTAAAACTTAGTCTTTCACTACCGGTACGAATATACCATTATCGACCCATCCAGTAGTACGTAAACGTTCGAACTGCTAACAATCATCTTTTGTGCATTTGCCATAAAACCCGGCAACTGTAATTCACGAAGGTCGAGTGTTCCGTTGTCGTACCGGTACAGTCTACCTGCAGACCTGCCAAAAAGCGACTGGTTTATCACGCTGAAATCGGACCATCCGGTCAACGGCACCCGCGATTTAAATCCTCCGTAATAATCAAACGTATAAATGCCTTTTGATGAATCGTAGAGATAAACGAATTTATCGTGGTCAACAATATGCGATGGCGAAGGTGCCGTGTCGAAGATTTGCCTGAAATCGTTTGATTGATCGATCAGCCTGCCATCGTCATCAATCTTCTTCAGTTTGCTGTCGAGCTCATCGTATAACCAGATGTTATTGTCGTACGATTGCCCGATGGCTTTTATCTGGATAAGGTTCTGTTTGCGGAGATCAAGCGTGGACCTTTCATTCAAAAACCTGTCAAGCACCACTATCGTGCTGAAGTTGCGATAATACAGCAGCACTTTAAGAGGATTGCTTACATCAATGGAATGTAGCTTACCAAAACGGCGAACGTTGTTGAAAACGGCAAGCGAATCACCGTTCGACCGTAGTTTTTTCAATTGGCCTCCCTGGAATACCAGGTAGAGGTTTCCCAGGTTATCTACCGCAAAATCTGATATCTGGCCTTTGTATTCGCGTTCAAAACGAAAAACGCTATCCTGCTGCGCAAACCCGGCGCAGAAAACAAATACTAAAGCAATAAGTATCAGGAGTCGTTTGTTCATTTACGAACGATCTTGTGCTCGTTACCGGGATAACGGGATTGAAGGGTGAGTTGTTGCCCATCGAACACTGCGTAGGTAAAATAACTTATCCAGTCGCCCAGGTTGATGTACCTGCTGCCGTTTTTCAGGGTAAAATCGATTGGCAGGTGCCTGTGGCCGAATATCAGGTAATCGTAGTATGTTTTTTCAAGCAACTGTTTTGAATACGTTATCAGCCATTCAT
>JAFAGE010000261.1 GCA_023423015.1 Bacteroidota bacterium | reverse complement strand
CCTGCCACCTGCCACCTGCCATCTGCCACCTGCCCCCTCCCTATTGCATTTACCAAATCCGCATATTAGCTTTGTCTTGTCCCATCCTTTGATTCTCCCCATTTGTTGACTGTTGTTCCCTTTAGAGCAAAATCTTTGTTGTTTGTCCCTCCTTTGAATCTCCAACGGTATACACCCGTATTCGAACCATTTGATAACGAGATTCAAAAAAAATGCACAACAAGATCTGCCGCAGCAGCTTTATCGCAGCTTTATTGCTGGCCTCTGCCACAAGCTTCGCAAACACAATTGAGAACTTCAACTCGCGTCCTGGCGTACCGGTCAAACAGCTACGGGGGATGCTCCAGAATAGCTGCTGGACGTTTCACCAGTTCGACGTAAATCAAAACGGATGGAACAAAGCCATTGAAGGCGACGGCTCCATGGTGAGTGCTGCCGGCGCTCTTAATGCAGGCAACGCTGGCATCTATACTCCTTTGCTGAATGTTATAGGCACCATCAACGTTTCGTTTGTGTACGGCTTTAATGAAGATTTCTCTGCCCCTGATACCCGTTGGTTGAAAATCTGCCTGGCCGATGCAAACAATAATATCGTTCATGAATTGCAGACAATAAATATTGACGGGAAAAAAGCCTCGAAGCTGGAGCAGGTAGCTGCAACGTTCAAAGACATCAAAGAAGGAGAATATCGCCTCGCAATCCTTTATGGTGGAACGGGTGGAAGTGCAGCAATAGCCATCGACGAGTTTCAAACTTCCGCAGCATATAAGTTTGAAGGTGGATGTTACAGCGCCCCTGAAGCATATGCGAAAATCTTTGTTGGCGAAGCAGACCGTACTGCAAAAGGAAAACTCATAGAAACGTCGGGAAAGAATA
Source organism: Bacteroidota bacterium (assembly GCA_023423015.1). GTDB lineage: Bacteria > Bacteroidota > Bacteroidia > Chitinophagales > Chitinophagaceae > Flavitalea. Next base: position 9,706 of record JAFAGE010000261.1, on the reverse strand, counting down.
TTTATCTTGAACGTCATCCCGATAATGGGCGTGTTGACTTATTCCCTGACGGAACATTTGTATTCATACCAGACACTGGTTTCAAGGGAAAGAGCACGTCATTTTTATACCGCGTGTGCAGCGAAGGCAGCAACAACCTCTGCTCAGATCCCATCGTTGCTAAAATAAATTTCCCTGCTGCCAAGCTTGTGAAGTTTAATGGTTCTTATAAATCGAACGGGCAGGTAGAACTTGCATGGAACACCGAAGCAGATTCAGAGACCAGGAAATTTGAAGTGGAAAGAAGCACTGATGGAAGATCGTGGGAAAGCGCGGGAATAATCCTGGCGAAACAATCTGTTTCTAACGGCGCCGATTACACGTATATCGATAAAGTAGGAAAAAACACCGCTCTTAAAAAAGATATCTATTATCGCCTTCGGCAAACAGATCAGCAGGGAGAAATCACCACCTCAAATCCCATGATCGTGCGTGTGTATAACACCCGGTCGCTCACCATGATCTGCGTTGCTCCTAATCCTTCAAAAAGAGAAATTGCCGTCAACGTACAATTGCAGGAGCCTTCGATGGTAACCACACGTGTCTATGATCGCTCACAGAATACCGTGCTGCATTCAACAGTTGAAGCAGATGAGGGCGTAAACAACATCGTTGTTGAGGGCTCGCGCGATCTTATCCCCGGTAATTATGTTCTTGAGGTAATTGTGAACAGTAAAGAACGTATGCTGGTGAAGCTCACGAAAGAATAAACTAACAGTCATTAGTTTTGTCATAATTTTGATACAACCAGATTATGACATCTCACGCGAGCCAACGTATCCGGATTGTTACTGCCGCTTCGCTGTTCGATGGCCACGATGCCGCAATAAACATTATGCGGCGCATCCTGCAGTCGAAAGGCGCGGAGATCATCCACCTCGGTCACAACAGGAGCGTGCATGAAATTGTGGAATGCGCCATTGAAGAGGATGCTCATGCAATAGCCATTACATCGTACCAGGGAGGACATGTTGAATTCTTCAGATACATCAGGGATCTGCTCAAGGAAGCGTCGTGTGAACACATCAGAATTTTCGGAGGTGGTGGCGGAACAATACTCCCATCCGAAGCCGAAGAATTATACCGATATGGAATCACCCGTATCTATTCGCCGGATGATGGCCGTACGCTTGGCCTGGAAGGCATGATTGATGATGTGTTGATGTATTGCCGCGACGAAGTATCCATCCGAAATTACTGGAATGCTTCCAAAACATGGAAGGGGAATGCGCCATTGGGTGAATTGCGCGACGTACGCCGGATATCCCGAAAAATTACCGAAGCTGAAGAAGGAATCGCTGATAACGATGTGAGTGATATCTCACCCACAATTACATCTGGTTCGCATAACGTTGTTATCGGAATTACGGGAACAGGAGGTTCCGGTAAATCGTCGGTGGCCGATGAACTCGTCAGGCGTTTCTTATCATCATCACAACATCTGACAATAGCCGTAATCAGTGTTGACCCGAGCCGTAAGAAAACGGGAGGCGCGCTTCTGGGTGACCGTATTCGCATGAATTCGGTTCATCATCCCAGGGTATATATGCGTTCATTAGCTTCACGGGCCGACAACCAGGCATTAAGTGCACATGTGGGAGTGTCTATCGGCATTTGCAAAAATGCAGGTTACGATATTATCGTCGTCGAAACCGCAGGTGCGGGCCAGGGCGATACTTCAATACTTGGTTTGTGCGACATCAGCATGTACGTAATGACACCAGAATTCGGCGCAGCCTCGCAGCTCGAAAAAATAAACATGCTCGATTTCGCCGACCTGATTGTGGTGAACAAGACCGATAAACCAGGTGCACTCGATGCCTTACACGACGTGCGAAAACAATATAAACGGAATGCAAACCGCTTTACTGCAACCGACGATGAACTGCCGGTGTACGCAACTGTCGCTTCACAGTTCAACGATGCAGGTGTGAATGAAGTTTTTCATGCGCTTTGCAAAATCATGAAAGAAAAATCAGGAATTTCAATTGAATCCGGGTTCGGTCAATCATATCCCGAGCTTCCGCGAACAATAGTTCCGGCGAACAGGGCTAATTATCTCGCTACAATTGCTGAGCATCACCGCCGTTACGTCAACCGGGTAAATGTGCAATGTAAAATCGCGTCGCATCTGTATTGCCTGAACGAATCTTTGCCCCTTGTAGACGAAATATCACGGAACCACATTTCTGCCTTAATAAAAAATACTCGGGAACAACTGGATGCCGAATGCCTTACGCTGCTTGATTCATGGAACGATATGCAGGTAACCTATAGCGGCGACTACCTCCAATATGAAGTACGGGGAAAGACGATAAAAAGTCCGCTTAAAAATTTATCGTTGTCCGGCACTGCTGTACCAAGAATTGCTTTACCACGATTTTCGGATTGGGGCGACAGACTTCGTTGGTTGCTTTTGGAAAATTTGCCTGGCAGATTTCCATTCACAGCCGGTGTTTATGAATTGAAAAGAACGGACGAATATCCCGCACGCATGTTTGCCGGAGAAGGCGGACCTGCAAGAACCAATAAACGCTTCCATTATCTCAGCGAAGGGCAGAGTGCCATACGGCTGTCCACTGCTTTTGACAGTGTTACCTTGTACGGTGAAGACCCAGGTATGCGCCCGGACGTTTTTGGTAAAATTGGCAATGCAGGAGTAAGTATCGCTTCGCTCGACGATATGAAAATATTATATAGCGGGTTCGATTTATGCGCGCCGAACACATCTGTTAGCATGACCATCAATGGTCCTGCACCGATGATGCTCGCATTTTTCCTGAATGCGGCGATCGACCAGCAATGGGAAAAGCAAAGTATTCGTGTCGCCGACTCTTGCGACGTGGCAACGGACTCCAGAATCGGTCATCCCGTTTACGAAAAAATAAAAAAGGAAGTTCTTTCCCAGGTACGCGGAACCGTGCAGGCTGATATATTGAAGGAAGACCAGGCACAAAATACCTGCATCTTTAGCACCGGGTTTGCACTTAAGATGATGGGAGATGTTCAGGAGTTTTTTATCGCTAACCAGGTGCGCAATTTTTACAGTATAAGTATAAGCGGATACCACATAGCAGAAGCAGGTGCAAACCCGATTACGCAGCTTGCGTTTACGCTTGCGAATGGTTTTACGTACGTGGAATATTTCTTATCGCGCGGCATGCAAATCGACGACTTTGCTCCGAGCCTGAGTTTCTTTTTCAGCAATGGAATGGATCCTGAATATTCTGTAATTGGCCGGGTGGCTCGCCGTATATGGGCAAAAGCCATCAAAAACATATACAACGGGAATGAACGCAGCCAGAAACTGAAGTACCATATTCAAACAAGCGGTAGAAGCCTGCACGCACAGGAAATTGACTTCAACGACATCCGCACCACGCTGCAGGCACTTTATGCCATTTATGATAATTGTAATAGTCTGCATACAAACGCATACGACGAAGCGATAACTACGCCAACCGAAAACTCCGTAAGAAGAGCTCTTGCCATTCAGCTGATCATCAACAAAGAACTTGGAACAGCACAAAACGAGAATCCCAACCAGGGTTCATTCATCATTACCGAGCTTACCGACCTGGTGGAAGAAGCTGTGATAGCAGAGTTCGAGCGTCTGAACCAACGTGGTGGTGTGCCGGGGGCAATGGAGCGAATGTACCAGCGAAATAAGATACAGGAAGAAAGCCTGTTGTATGAACACATGAAACATACAGGAGAACTGCCCGTTGTTGGCGTGAATACCTTCCTTGGAAAAGAAGGCAGCCGCACTCAGATTCCGCATGAAGTGATCCGAAGCACCGAAGAAGAAAGATTAAAACAGGTGAAAAACATTGAAGCTTTCAAGGAAAGAAACGCGCGCAATGCTCCTATTGCATTGAAACGGCTTCAACAGGCTGCCATTCAGAACAAAAATATTTTTACTGAACTCATGGAAACGGTGAAATACTGCTCGCTGGGCCAGATAACCCATGCCTTATACGACGTAGGCGGGCGTTATCGCAGGAATATGTAAAACTATTTAGCGCGTTCGTATTGTGGTGGCCATTGAATTTCTTCCCCAAGCTCTTTTGCGGCGTGCAGCGGAAAATAGGGATCACGAAGAAGCTGACGCGCGAGTAACACAACATCTGCTTTTCCGGTTTCGATAACTTCATTTGCCTGCTGAGCAGTCGTAATTAATCCAACTGCACCCGTCATCATACCCGATTCTTTTTTCACTTTCTCCGCGAATGGCACCTGGTACAACGGACCTATTTCCACCTTCGCTTTGGGAACGTTTCCGCCACTGGAGCAATCGATCAGGTCTACGCGCCCACCTTTTAAAACCTTTGCGAGCTGAACGGAATCATCCGGTGTCCAGCCCGATTGAGACCATTCACTTGCTGATATTCTCAAAAACACCGGGTAATCTTTCGGCCATGCTGAATCGACGGATTCAATAACCTCCAGCAACAAACGGATCCGGTTATCGAAGCTTCCGCCATACTCGTCTTTGCGAAAATTAGAAGCCGGCGACATAAACTCGTTCAACAGGTATCCGTGTGCTGCATGTATTTCAATCACCTTAAAACCGGCTTTTAATGCACGTATTGCAGCGTTTGTAGTGTCGTCGATAAATTTCCGGATATCGGCCTTCGACATTTCTTTCGGAACTGCATCGGTTTCGCGGAATGGAACGGGTGACGGAGCAACTGGTATCCAGCCTCCTTCTTTTTCGCTGATAAACTTCCCTCCTTTCCATGGGCGATCTACACTGGCTTTGCGGCCGGCGTGTGCCAGCTGCATTCCCGCAACGGCTCCGTGCGCTTCTATAAATGTGGTGATGCGTTTCAGAAAATCTATGTGTTCGTCTTTCCAGATGCCGAGATCCCAGGGTGAAATGCGGCCCTCTGGCGACACGGCCGTTGCCTCTGTCATCACCAGCGCTGCACCGCCTACAGCACGGGAGCCAAGGTGCACCAGGTGCCAGTCGTTTGCGAAGCCATCCTCCGATGAATATTCGCACATGGGCGATACCACTATCCTGTTTCTTAATTCTATTCCTCTTATCTGTAAACTATCGAAGAGCTTAGGCATAATATTACTTTTATCGTGTTTCGCTATATCCTTTTATCTTTAACCCGTTTGTATAAAGCATCGTGCACCAGCTTTATGCTTTGCGTTTTGCGCATTATTGTTTCGCGATTGCTAACCATATATCCTAACAAAAATTAGTAATGACAGCAGAACACCAGCGGCTGGCAGTGAATGCCGGAAAAACCGTACCACTCGTACAATGGGGTCCATACCTCAGCGAACGCCAATGGGGAACTGTAAGAGAAGACTACAGTTCCGACGGTAATGCGTGGCATTACTTCCCCTTTGATCACGCAGCATATCGGTCGTACCTCTGGGGCGAAGACGGAATTGCAGGCATTTCCGACCTGTTTCAGAATATCTGCTTTGCTGTTGCCCTCTGGAATGGCAAAGATCCCATATTAAAAGAGCGGCTGTTCGGTCTTCGCAACGGCGAAGGCAACCATGGCGAAGACGTAAAGGAACTTTATTATTACCTCGATAATGTTCCTACACACTACTACATGGAATACCTGTACAAATATCCGCAACAGGAATTTCCTTACGAAAAGCTGCGGGAGGAGAATCGCCGTCGTTCGCGCAACGAGCCCGAATACGAAATCCTGGATACGGGTATCTTCAACGACAAGCAGTATTTCGATGTAAAAGTAACTTATGCCAAGCAGGGACCCACGGACATATTTATCAGAATTGATGTTACCAACCGGTATACCAAGACGGCCGAACTGACATTATTACCAACGCTGTGGTTTTACAACAGGTGGTGGAACCATAACTATCCTCAAAAGCCCTCCATTTCTTTTCTTTCGAAAACCAGCGTAAGAACTGAACACCCCAGGCTGCCGAACTACTATTTTTATTTCCAACAGCCGGCCGACTTACTCTTCACCGATAATGAAACAAATCGAATGAAGGTGAGCAACATGCCTAACGAATCCATCTTCACAAAGGATGCGTTTCATGAAGCCATCATTAATGGAGAAAATGTTCAGGCGCTTCGGAACAGGAAGATGGGAACCAAATGTGCCCCTGTATATCGGATGAAGCTGGCGGGCGGTGCCACTAAAACCGTATTCTGCAGGCTCAGCAGCGAACTGATTGAAGTACCCTTCAGCAAAGGCTTTGAAGAAATTTTCCAAACGAGAAAGGAAGAGGCGAATGAATATTATAATGCCATCCTGCCCACGGGAATGAGCGAAGACATGGCCCGCATACAAAGGCAGGCACTTGCAGGCCTGCTCTGGAGCAAGCAGTACTATCATTATGACGTGGAGACCTGGCTAACAACCAGCGACGGAGTGTCGCCGGTGAGCAACGGAAAACTTACCGGCCGCAACAACGATTGGAGGCATCTCAAAAACCAGGACATCATTTCAATGCCCGACAAATGGGAATATCCCTGGTATGCTGCATGGGACCTGGCATTTCAAACAATCTCGATGGCTGTGGCCGATCCCACATTCGCAAAGCATCAACTGCTGCTGATCATGCGCGAATGGTATATGAAGCCCGATGGTCAGCTGCCCGCATATGAATGGAACTTCAGCGATGTGAATCCACCTGTACACGCCTGGGCGGCTATGCAGGTATACTATATTGAAAAAAAACAAAAGGGAACGGGTGACATTCAGTTCCTGAAAAAGATATTTCAAAAACTGTTAATCAATTTCACCTGGTGGATCAACCGAAAAGACGTTAACGGCAACAACATCTTTGAGGGAGGATTTCTTGGCCTTGATAATATCGGTGTGTTCAACCGCAACTTTCATTTCACCGGCTCGATGAAACTCGAGCAGGCCGATGGAACAAGCTGGATGGGCACTTATGCACTCGACATGATGGAGATGGCTATTGAAATAGCCAGTCACGACGCTTCATTCGAAGACATGGCAACAAAATTCTTCGAACATTTCGTTTTGATTGCCGAAGCTTTGAACAGTCATCATCTTTGGAACGACGAAGACAAGTTCTTTTACGACGTTCTCGTGGTGCCGGGCAGTGAACCTATTCCACTGAAGATTCAATCGATTGTTGGATTGACTTCACTGTTTGCCGTGTCTACCATTCCAAACAATATTTTCCAGAAACTCACCGACTTCAGAAAAAGAATAAGCTGGTTTGAGAACTACCGGCGAAAGAACAACAAGTTCTGGCCAAATGAAGAAAGGGGCGACGGATCGGAGATTCTCCTTTCATTGGTACCTCAGGATCGCCTCGTTCACCTGCTACGTCGTTTGCTCGACGAACAGGAATTTTTGTCTGAAGGAGGTATACGTGCTTTATCGAAGAAGCATGAAGAACATCCCTATTCAGTTACCGTTGATGGTATTCAGTACACCATACGCTATGATCCCGGCGATTCAACCTCCGACATCTATGGAGGAAACTCGAACTGGCGGGGACCGGTATGGATGCCTATCAATTACCTGATTATTCAATCCATCAGAACATATGGTAAGTTCTATGGCGATAACCTGCTGGTGGAATGTCCCACTGGTTCCGGGAATAAGATGAATCTTTTGGAAGTAGCTGATGAATTGACCCGGCGTGTGATTAGTCTTTTCGAAAAAGATGAAAACGGAAACAGGAGAATCTACAACGATGAATATAGCTGGTTCTATCGCCAGCCGGAAAATGAAAACCTCGTCTTATTCTACGAATACTTTCATGGTGACAGCGGTAAAGGCCTGGGCGCGAGCCATCAAACGGGTTGGACAGCCTTGGTTGCAGAACTTATCAGCGAATATGGAACGCGAAATAATCGTTAAACAGTTGCCTTTTCGCGTACCTGTGTAGTAGAAGGTTGCCTGCTGGCTACATGGATCGTTCTCCATTGTTGTTGTATCGGCGATACCTCTTCGAATTCAGGTGTAACCTTCAGGTGGTCCATGGTGAAGGTGTTGGCAGATTCGTAAATATAATTGATGCCGGCAAAGAAACAAGCTGCACCAACTACCATAAAACTGGTTACTTCTATCAGGTGCATCCTTCCGCCTGTTCCCACAACGAATAAATATCCGGCTAATGCCATTCCTGCTAATCCTAATACTAACAACAAATACCCCAAATACCTTTTTTGCATGGACTTTACCTTTTGTACAACAATATTGCAAACGCTATGCCGTGTGGATGCAAACTTATAACGATTGTTGTTTTTTAAGGACACTTAAAAGAAATTTAACGTTGATCTTCATTTTAATGCAGTTCAAACAAGTGTCTTAATTTCATTATATGGTAATTTCTCTACAATTGTAATTCCACAACACACTACATGGATCAACAATCCTTTTTATTTCAGGCGATGGTATACCTGGCGGCAGCAGTTGTCATGGTACCCGTTTCAAAAAAACTTGGCCTTGGCTCCGTGCTCGGATATCTGCTCGCAGGTATCGTAATCGGTCCGGCAGTGCTAGGATTTGTGGGATCCGAAGGAGAAGACATCATGCACTTCGCGGAATTTGGCGTGGTGATGATGCTTTTTTTAGTGGGTCTTGAACTCGAGCCCGAGAAATTATGGAGCTCACGTGGTGCAATCATTGGATTGGGCGGTCTGCAAGTGCTCTTAACAAGCGTTATTGCAGCGGGCATCGTTATGCTCGCAGATCTTGACTGGCGCACTGCCATCACATTAGGCATGATCGTATCAATGTCGTCAACCGCCATCGTATTACAATCGCTGCATGAAAAGGGGTTGACCAAAACGGTGGCGGGTCAGAATGCCTTTTCTGTCTTACTGTTCCAGGATATTGCAGTGATCCCAATGCTTGCATTCCTGCCTCTGCTGTCACTACATGCAGGCAGCACCGATGTTAACCACACAGGCCGTACGCTCGTTTCAGATCTTCCCGGCTGGGCACATACGCTGGTGGTGATGAGTAGTGTTGCAGGAATCGTACTGGCGGGCCGTTATCTCATCCGTCCACTGTTTCGCATAATAGCAGCTACCCGCCTGCGTGAATTATTTACGGCAACTGCCTTATTGCTCGTTGTAGGTATTACCGTATTGATGACGCAGATAGGCATGAGCCCGGCACTCGGAACTTTTCTTGCAGGCGTAGTGCTGGCAAACAGCGAGTACCGCCATGAACTGGAAAGTGATATCGAACCGTTCAAAGGCCTGCTGCTAGGTCTTTTCTTTATCGCTGTTGGAGCGTCCATTAATTTCCCAATGTTGCTTCAGAGCCCATTGCTCATTCTTGGATTGGTTTTATTTTTTATGGTATTAAAAAGTGCGGTGTTGTTCGCCCTGGGTAGGTGGGCAAAAATGACGCTAAGCCAGAACTTATTATTTTCTCTTGCATTGTGCCAGGTTGGGGAATTTGCTTTCGTGCTGCTGTCGTTTACCATGCACGAAGGCATAATTGAAAAACACGTATCCGATATCATGATGGCAGTGGTTGCCATAAGTATGGCACTGACTCCGGTGGTGTTGCTGATCAACGACAGGATTTTACAGCCGAGAGTGATCCGAAGCATACGCCGCGATGAGCGTGAGGCGGATGATATACAGGAACAAAATCCCGTTATCATCGCTGGTTTCGGCCACTTTGGAAATACAATCGGCAGGTTCCTTCGTGCACACAATGTGAGA
>JAFAGE010000175.1 GCA_023423015.1 Bacteroidota bacterium | reverse complement strand
CCATTGTTGGGTGCCAGTGGGGAGGCACTTTGTAATTAGCTGGAAATGTGGCGCGAATAGTGAACGGACCAGGCTTTGCCGGATCTCCTTGCATCAAGGCCACCCTGGCGCCGGGTGGCAATGCCGGCGGACCGTCCACCCATTTGATGTCACTCCTATTGTACATCACATGTGTCTCACCGCCTTCGTGTTGCATACTGGCGGGAGTTGCCTGGGCGAAGACGCTTGAGTTAACCGCATACAGCGTTAATAGCAGAAGTGATAACTTCTTCATAAATCATTTTGTTAAAGGTGAAGGGTGCTCTGCGAAAAAAAATCAGCAATGGTAAAATGCCTGACGAAGTAGTACGGACCGGGTGCGGCGAGTGAAGAATAAAGAAGAACCCTCAAAAAGCAAGCCACATAGAGAGCGGGATTTGAGACCAGGAATCTTTGTTTACTTTTCACGCTACAATGCCGAACATCGTTCTCCGCTCTACGTTCTCCGATCTCCATTTTCCGTTTGCCGCCTGCACGTAAAAATTTTCCCCAAAAAGTGTGATTTTAGTCTTCTCCCTGCGAATAATATAAGTATAACCCCGCAAAATGAGTTTGCCGCCAGATAATGAACAATTTGTAAAGCTGATCGAGGATCACAAAGGGATCATTTACAAAGTATGTAACTCATACTGCACGGAAAGACAATACCGCGACGACCTAGCCCAGGAGATTGTATACCAGTTGTGGCGTTCGTTTGCCAGTTTCAACAACGCAATGAAATTCTCAACGTGGATGTATCGCATTGCATTGAATGTGGCGATTTCATTTTATAGAAGAGAAAGTAAAAAAGTAGTGGTAGTCAGCTTATCAGAACACCTGATGGATTACGAGACAAGTGCTAACAACCGAAATGAAGAAGATCCAAACATAAAATTACTCATGCTCTTTATCAACGAACTGAAAGCAATTGATAAATCTATCATGATACTTTACCTCGACGATAAAAGCTATAAAGAAATTGCCGAGATCACCGGCATAACCGAATCAAACGTTGCAACGAGGATTAACCGTATCAAGGAAAAAATAAAATCAAAATTTTCAACTTCAAAAATCACCGATCATGGAACTAAATGAAATAAAAACAATCTGGCAATCTTACGATGCGAAACTTGAGCAATCCCTCAAACTTAATCAGCGTTGCGTGGAGCTGCTGCAAAACCAGAAAGCCAAGTCGGAGCTCAATCCAATTTTTTGGGGACGCGTTACAGAACTGGTGCTGCACGTAATTGTGTTCTTTCTCCTGTTGCTCTTCCTCGGGGCCAATGCGCAACAAACCCCTTATGCAATTTCCGCCGTGATGCTTATGGTGTTTTATGTGATTGCAATCGTAAACTGCATCAAACAAATCACAATCATCCATTCGATCGACTTCAGTAAAGATGTGGTAAGTATTCAGTCGGCGCTGGCCATGCTGCAATCGCACATTCTGCATTATGCGCGCCTTTCTGTGCTTTGCCTCCCATTGTTTTTGGCATTTCCGATGGTGGTTTCGGAAGCAATCAAGGATCTTAATTTGCAATATTTCGCCGATTTCGACATCATGCGTCATTCAAATGGTAACTGGTACAAAGCCCAGATCATCGCTACAATTGCAATGCTTCCCATGTGCATCTGGATCTACACGCAGGCCACCTATAAGAATATTCACAAAAACTGGGTGAAGCAGTTTATCGAAAAATCATCCGGAACAGGTGTAAGAAAGGCTATGGAATTTGTTGCAGAACTGCAGGAGCTTAAGAAGTGAATTGGCAGATGGCAGGTGGCAGGTGGCAGAGGGCAGAAGTGAGCGGTGAGCGGTGAAAGGTGAAAGGTGAAAGGAAAAAAATAGGCCCGGATAGAAATCCAGGCCGTGTTTTAAATCCAATATCCTATGAAAAACCTGATTCCTTATTTTCAAACCCGGTGCCAAATGCTGAAACCCGCTACTGGCGCGGGTTCCAGGAAAAAGTATAGTTCAAGTTTGTACCAATTTGGGAAAATGCCTGCACCGATGGGAAAATTCTTTTCACCATTCACCTTTCACCTCTCACCTCTCACCTTTCACGTCTCACCTTTCACCTTTCACCTATCACCTTTCACCGCTCACCGCTCACTTCTGGCCTCCGCCCTCTGCCCTCCGCCCTCTGGCCTCTTCCTTATGCCCATTTCCCTTCCCTCCTTACCTTCGCCCTATGAGGCACCTGCGTTCGTTGAACAAGTATTTCTGGAAACATAAGTACCGGTTTTTCTTTGGAATTGTTTTTATCATCCTGTCGAACTATTTCGCCATCCTTGCCCCGCAGATCACGGGATTGATCTTCGACATGTTGCAGGAACACCTGGGCGAACCTGTCCAGGCCCGGTATTCATTCGATCCGCTGGTGAACCTCTTTATCGATAAATTCAACACATTCAACTTCAGTTTCACCGGAAAGGTGGCAGCATTCAGCATCACCATTCTCGTGTTTGCATTGCTCTCGGGTTTCTTTATGTTCCTGATGCGGCAAACCATCATCGTGATGAGCCGCCATATCGAGTTCGACCAGAAAAATGAAGTGTTTAACCATTATCTCGCACTCGATATCAACTTCTACAAAACTCACAGCACGGGCGACCTTATGAACAGGATTTCGGAAGACGTGTCGCGCGTACGTATGTACACCGGTCCCGCGGTGATGTACCTTGTAAACCTCGTGTTTCGCATTTCGTTCTGCCTGTTTTACATGATCAGGAAAGACTGGGAACTCACGCTGTATGTGTTGTCGCCGTTACCGGTTCTCGCCATCACTATTTACCTCGTGAATAATGTAATTCACAAGAAGAGCGAACACATACAGGCAATGCTGTCGTATCTCACCACAAATGCACAGGAATCTTATTCAGGAATAAGGGTGATCAAATCGTTTGTGCAGGAAAAGGCTATGTTGGGCTTCTTTAATACCAATAGCGAAGCGTATAAAAAGGATGCAATAGGTTTAGCGAAGCTGGAAGCCATCTACTTCCCGGCTATGGCTTTGCTGATTGGCCTGAGTACACTGCTTACCGTTATGATTGGAGGCATTTACGCCGTTCAGGGCACGCATAACATGACCGTAGGTACGATTGCAGAATTTGTGATGTATATCAACCTGCTCACGTTTCCGGTAAGTGCCATCGGGTGGACGGCAAGCATGATTCAGCGCGCTGCTGCTTCACAGAAAAGAGTGAATGAATTCCTGCACACCGATTCGGCGATTGTAAACGCTGCACAACCCGTGAAGCCAGACATTGAAGGCAATGTAGTATTCGAGCATGTAAACTTCACTTACCCCAATACAGGCATCCACGCACTCAAAGATTTTAATCTTAAGATCCCGAAGGGACAAAAGGTGGCGCTACTCGGCCATACCGGTAGCGGAAAGACTACGGTAGCACAATTATTGCTTCGCCTATACGATGCCGATAGCGGCCGCATACTGATCGATCAGCACGATGTGCGCAATATTGAGTTAGATCATCTCCGGCGCGAGATAAGCTACGTGCCGCAGGATGTTTTTCTGTTTAGCGACACGATAGCGAATAATATTCGGTTTGGTGTAGGCGATATATCGCAGGATGCAGTGGAGCAGGCTGCCCGTTATGCCAGCATTGAAAGGGAAATACTCAACTTTCACGACAAGTACGCCACTATGGTGGGAGAGAGGGGTGTTACCCTGAGCGGTGGCCAGAAACAACGTATAAGCATTGCCCGCGGTTTGATTAAGGATCCGCGCCTGATCATTTTCGACGACTGCCTGAGTGCCGTGGATTCCAGAACGGAGAAAGAGATCCTTGGTAACCTCACCCAGTTCCTGAACGACCGGACAGCATTGATTATCACCCACCGGATACTGCCGTTTTTCCGCTTCGATAAAATAGTAGTTCTGGAAGAAGGCCGCATTACCGAAGAAGGTACGCATGAGGAACTCCTGGCCCTGAATGGTTACTACACTTACCTGTACGAACACCAGCAAACAGAAGAAGAAACTACATAATTGACAAAACGCTATATGTTTTCTCTTAGCAGCGAAGAATTACTGTTTAAGGTAGGTTGTAAAAATTTTGCCAATACTAAAACAATATTATATTTGTACAACTTACCCAAAACCAACTGAACCAATAACTGCTTAAAAAAAATTGATTGTGGCGTACGACAACAACGAAAAAAGGATGGAGAGCGTTTACAGCAAACGCATCAGGGCCGGCAAGAGAAGAACTTACTTTTTCGATGTAAGGGCTACTCGCGGTAACGATTACTACATTACCATTACCGAATCCCGGAAGAAGTTTAACGAAGATGGTTACGACAGGCATAAGATATTCCTGTACAAGGAAGACTTCAACAAGTTCCTGAAAGCGCTTACCGAAGCGGTTGACTATGTGAAAACAGACCTGATGCCCGACTTCGATTTCGACGCGTACAACCATGATCAGGCTCCGGATGCAGAATCAGACCAGGAAGATTCAATTCCTGAAGTGGTCATCACTACACCAGTAGGTACAATTCCGGTAGTGCCCACCTCATCCAACTCTTCTGCAAGCGAAGAAGTAGACAAATGGTAGAAAACAGCTAGTAGCTTAATAAAAAAAATTCCACCCAAAAGGTGGAATTTTTTTATGCTTATCTATTTAGTTTAGTTGTTCACTTTGATAGTAGCAGAACGAATCTTCTTGTTGTTATTATCAAACACCGATACATAGTAAACACCGCTCGTAAACGAGTCGGATGGAATTACTTCAATGTGTTTTCTTGTACTTACCGATATCTGCCGCTGCGCTATTTTCTGGCCTAATGGATTTACTACTGTGATAGAATATCGCGAAGGTTCTACACTTGTAATTTCAACGTTGATCTGTTTTCCTACAGGAAAAGGATAAATCTGAACTTCAAAATCATCGGTACGATTCAGCAGTAATACTTCGGAATAAACCACATCGCCGTTTGCGTTTTCAAGTTTCAGTCGATAATAATTTGTTCCCGTCAGCGGTGAGGCATCTGTATATTCTCCATTAGCCTGGGAAGGGCCCGTAATTACCTGCAGTGTCTGAAACTGCACTCCATCAGAACTGCGTTCGAGTACTACACTCTGAGCATTGAAAGAAGGATCGGTGATCCATGAGAGACGGTTAGCATCGTTGAGCACTTCCCCATTCAGTTCCGTGCCTTGTTGCGATGGTGTTGTTAATGCTGTTCCTGCGAAAGCAACATCAAAAATTGCTTTTGTATTTTGAATTCCATCAACTACCACCAGGTAATTTGTATTTGCCGTCAGATTGGATATCTGCGGTAATGCACCATCTCCTTTGAACGTAGTGTAAGATATCGGGTCTGGAAAACTTCCTCCATTTGGACAGGAAGCCACCTGGTAAACCGACATTTTTACTCCCGTTACTTCAATCCCTGTTCCACCAATGGGGCACTCGGCAATAGGAACAGGATTCGTTCTGTAATTTGAAATGGTGAGCTGAAGATCTCCACCTTCACTGCCCGTGCGAAACGCATAGTACGCGGTGTTGGTGACGTTCGTGCCGGTGCCATCGGTTTTCATTTGCAGGTAACCAGGATCCGTGAACTTGTTACTGGTTGAGTGCGCCAGGTCGAAGTTTATTGTTGCCGGTGCAGTAGCCGCTGTTGGGAACGTTGGACATTCATCTTTTGGTTCCAGCACCGGAGTTAATGGTGTCATTTCAGGCGATCCGGATACGCAATTACCATAAGTGTGCGACTTTGGAATTACCTGGTATTCCGCTCCTGCTTTTGCAGCAAAGTCCAGGCTGATCCTTCTCTGGTTAAACGACACCGAATAATGCATCACTTTAGCAGGTGTTGCTGTTCCTGCGCCCGAACCCTGTAAAGGATCCACGATATGTCCAAGGTTCAATGCGTGACCGAGTTCGTGAAGTAATACAGACTCGAGATCCACCGCTGAAGACGATCCGGAGTATGGTGGACATGGGCCGAGTGTAAATGGAGTATTTCCTGAAGAGTAGCCTGTATTCCTGATTACGATATCAAAACCGGTTTTGCGAGCCTGGTTGTTTGCGGGATTGTTGGTGCAAATGGTAATACCCGAAAAACAAGTGGCAAGTACACCATCGCCCAGGGGATTGGCAAGTCCGGTTCCACCATTATCGTACATAATCATATTCTCGTTATCGTCCGGATCAACAGTCTGCAATGTACTGTTGCCGGCTTCCACTAAGTTGACACCCACGGTTTCCTTCCAGGTATTTAATGCCCGTTGAAAGGTGGCTTTGGCAGGACTTGTATTAATATTAACTCCGCTGTTGGCGGTACTAGTGCTGTACTTGATGGAATATCCTCCGCTGCCATTCATATTGCCGAGGTTAAATTGCTTAAGACCATACGCACCTCCGAAATCTGCCGTGAGGATGCTGTAGCGTACCTGCAGCGGCGAGGATGAGGTTACCGAAGTGCCCGCATTGTCGCGCACACGAAAGGTGCCTGTACCGGCTTGCGTTGGAACGCGTACGCGTATCTGATTGTCGCTCCACGAAATGATCAGTTCGCTGTTATATGGAACAACGTACGATTGTGTTCCGGGTGAAAAATCAGCATGAGAAAACAAAACCGCTGCGCTTCCGCTTGCCGTTCCAAATCCGCTCCCGGTAATTGTGAGTTCATTGTTTTCAGGATCCAGCAATGCTCCTGAATTTACAGTCGTCGGAGTAAAACCCG
>JAFAGE010000111.1 GCA_023423015.1 Bacteroidota bacterium | reverse complement strand
GGATTTGTTGGGTTACTCAGGGATGTAAAACTTCTCCTTCAATCGAATCGTGGTAAGAAAAAACTTCGTGAAATCCTCAGGCATAAGAGGCTTGATTTTATATACGAACGCGGCCAGTATCTTGATCTCCGCGGCGTTTGTGCAGCTAAGGAACTCGGAATAAAACATTTTTACGAGGTGAACTGGCTAAATTTCCTAGGTATTCAACAATTCTATCGCTCCTGGTTCAACTCCACAGCCAGGCGAATTGAGGAGTATTCATACAGGAAATCTACCCTTAACTTTTTTATCGGAACCCAGCACAAGCTCATAAGTATTCCCGATAACAAAGTAAGCATCATACAAAATGGGATACATGAAGCGCTGCTTCATCAGCACCGCGACCGCATAAACAGTGTAGAAGGCAAAATTAAAATATGCTTCGTTGCCAACTTAATGCCCCATCATCGTTTTGATCTGCTGGTGCAGGCATTGAAAATTAATCCCCTGCTTGCTGACAAATACGAACTACACACTGTGGGTTACAACTTCGAAGAGCAACTACATGAACTTCCCGGCAATCTCAGGGTGTTCTCGCATGGGCCAACTAAGAAAGAGGATTTACCTGGAATTTTATCTGCTTGCAATATTGGTCTGATTACCGGTGGACCAAGCTATAGCTCGTTTATGAAGTTGTTCGAGTATGCTGCATTTAAACATTGTGTGGTTTGTCCGGATCTTGAAAACATCAGATTGATGTTTGACAAATCGGAAATAGCTTACTTCGACACCGACAATGCAGCTTCACTCGCAGGAACATTGAAGCAGATATCAGAGAATCCGTCGATGATGCAGCAATCCGGTGTAAACATTTACAACAAAGTTCTGCAGCAGTTTACCTGGGAAAGAATCTATGAGTCTGTAAGCAAACAAATATCCAAAGCAGTTCCTGTTTAATTAATACAATTATGAAACATCCAGCAAAGAAAGTTCTTGTAACCGGGGGCGCAGGTTTTATCGGATCTTCAGTTTGCGATGAATTCGGCAGATATGGTTACGACGTGTATGTTGCAGACAATCTTTCTTTTGGTAACAGGAATACTTTGAAGGTGCATCCGGATCATTTTTTCGAAATTGACATCCTTAACCGTGAAGCCCTGGGGAATTGTTTTAAACAGGTGTCACCCGAAATTGTTATACACCTTGCAGCTATTCATTTCATTCCCTACTGCAACGCTCATCCGTTTATTTCTTCGAACATAAACATACAAGGCACAATCAATGTGTTGAAAGCTGCTGAAGATTCTGGAGTAAAACAGTTTCTGTTCGCTTCTACAGCGGCTGTGTACCCTATTGCTTCTGGCCCCTTGAATGAGGAAATGGAAACTGGAGCTACCGATATCTATGGTTTAACTAAAGTGGCGGGTGAACAATTCTGCGCGGATTTTGCTATGCGGTCGAAGATTCCCACCCTGAGTTGCCGGTTCTTCAATGCATTTGGAGAAAACGAAACCAACCCACACCTGGTACCGGAAATCCAACGACAGTTATTGAATGGTGAGAGGAGGATTCAACTTGGAAACCTCGAACCTAAAAGAGACTACATTCATACCCTGGATCTTGCCCGCGCGATCCGGATGTTGCTGGAAAAGTTTAGCAATGGCTATGAAGTGTTTAATATCGGAAGCGGTCGCGAGTATTCCGTAAAGGAAATAGTCGAAGCTTTTGAAGAAAGCATCGGTGAAAAGCTGGTGATTGAACAGGATGTATCGAGGATCCGGAAAATAGACAGGCCACATTTGCTGGCTGACATTGCAAAGTTGCAGCGTTTTATTCCATGGGAGCCTTCGATTGATATAGTTCAGGGTATCGGCATGCTCATGAGGAACAAGCAGACGGTTTAATGCGGAAAATAAAAGTTGCTTTTTGTACGGATGGTATTTATCCGTTCGCTGTTGGTGGAATGCAAAAACATTCCCGGTTGCTCCTGCAGGAACTGATCAAAGATTCCCGTTTTGAAATTCTCGTAATACATCCTCACAAAGAAGATATCTTTCCTGATCATCCCATTATTGAAGCCAAGGTTCAACCTTTGAATGCTTCTAAAAATTACCTCATGGAATGCTACTGGTATTCCAAACGGGTATATGAGCAGATCAAGGTTTTCAATCCCGACATTATTTATTCCCAGGGGCTTTCTGCCTGGTATGGCATTAAGGAAATTGGCAGTCGGCTGATCATAAATCCCCACGGGTTAGAGCCCTACCAGGCAATGGGTTTAAAAGCGCGGCTGACTGCAATCCCATTCAAGGCTGTATTTAATTTTCTGTTTTCCCATTCACGAACGATTATTTCCCTTGGAGGAAAATTAACCACCATATTACGGGACAAAGTCGGCCCTAACGCATCTCTCGTTGAAGTACCTAATGCAGTGGTTTTGCCGGAACCAATAGCGACCAGGGAGTTATTAAACAGACCTCTGAAAGTTTTGTTTCTCGCGCGATTTGCGAACAACAAGGGCATAGAAATTCTTTTTGCTGCAATTGAACAGTTAGATAAATCGAACCAACTCTCCAGGTTCCATTTTACACTTGCTGGCGGCGGACCATTGTATAGAGAATGCCTGGAACGTAATAAGTATTCTCAGGTAGAATTACCAGGCATGGTATCGGGAGAAGAAATTGATGAGTTATTCAGAAGTCACGATTTGTTCATTCTACCTACACTTTACGAGGGAATGCCGACCGTTGTGTTGGAAGCGATGAGTTATGGATTACCGGTGATTGTGTCGGATGTTGGCGCAACAAATGTGCTTGTTGATGAAGAGAATGGCATATTGATTCGTCCTGGTGAAGTGCAGGATGTGGTAAACGCATTACTCTGGTTTGAATCGTTGCCTGTACAAGCCATGTTACGTATGGGTCAGAATAGCCGGAAAAAAGTGGAAGAGCGCTTCACGTGGGAAGTTGTGGGTAAGCAACATGCAGATTTGTTTGTCAATCACGTAAAGGCAAAAGAATAGTGCGACTGCTATGAAGGTACTTTTTCTTTACACTGAACTTGCCGACTATATCATAACCTGCCTGAAGGAACTGAAACGAACCGGTGCTGATATCCGGGTGATCCATTATCCGGTTAATCCGGAAGCGCCATTTAATTTCAACCTTGAGCAGGAGGGATACTTTACGAACATAAAAAGCTTTGAAACTTACGAAGCCTTCGAGTCCGCCTGCAGAGATTATGCAGCTGATAAAATAGTTTGTTCCGGCTGGGTGAATAAATGGTATGTGCGTTTTTGCAGCAGGAACAGAAAACAAACCTTGAATATCCTTGCTTTAGATAATCACTGGTCCGGAAGTTTGAAGCAGCAATTGTTTCGCGTAGTTGCCCCGTTCACCATCGGAAGAATATTCAGAAAAGTTTGGGTACCTGGTCAACCGCAGGTAAACTATGCCCGTAAACTGGGTTTTGTTAGTAACAGGATCGCATCAGGCTTTTATTGCTGCGATGTTCATCATTTTCATAACCTGTATTTGGAGAATCAAAAGAGTAAGGCTGCTGGTTTTCCCCGCCGTTTGCTTTGCGTAGCAAGGTATATTCCGGTTAAAGGATACGCGCAGCTCTGGTCTGCCTTTATCGCTTGGAAAAGCAGGTACAACAATGACTGGGAACTCTGGTGTGCAGGTACGGGAGAAGATTTTGACAAGCGGGTGATTCATCCTTCAATCCGGCATCTGGGCTTTATCCAGAAGGATGAACTGGAAAGAATTATCAAAGACACAGGTGTTTTTATACTTGCGAGCAATTCTGAGCCCTGGGGCGTTGCTGTGCATGAATATTCGGCTGCGGGATATCCCCTGGTAGTGAGTAATCATGTTGGAGCAGCCAGTGCATTTGTAAACGAGTCCAATGGGTTTCTTTTTAACCCGGACAGTGAAGGTGAAATAGTCAATGCGCTGCAAAAGTTAAGTGAGCTGAGTGATGAGCAGCTAATTAGAATGTCGGAAGCCAGCAGCCATCTGGCGCTCAGTATCACGCCTGAAAAATGGGCATCTACTGTATGGCAACTTTAGATTGATCGCGGATGATGCGCGATGTTACATAGTACATAAAGAAGAACAGGAAGAAACCGATATTTATGTAATTGCCGTTCCTGATGAGGCACAGAAGAATATAGATAAAGACCGCGTAATTGATTGCCCCCAGTTCCTTCAACTCGTCTGTAATCATCATTCGTTTGGGTGCAAAAAGTTTTATAAAGATGTATATGAAGAGTATGAGCCCAATCAAACCTGTTTCTGACATCAGCCTCAGAAATTTTGAATTGGCATCCTGCTGGTTTTGTGCACCGAACATCTGCAGGTACACGCTGGGAAAATATTTGAGGAAGGTTTCCTTGTAAATTAAGGGATGTGAACCCAGTCCCGAGCCAAATATAGGTTCATCCAGGAA
>JAFAGE010000065.1 GCA_023423015.1 Bacteroidota bacterium | reverse complement strand
TCTGCCATCTGCCATCTGACATCTCCCAAAAGATAACATGATCAACTCAAAAGCATTCATCGGCTTCACAATTACCTTCATTGGCTCGGTACTGTTCTCTACGAAGGCTGTGATTGTGAAAAAAGCTTTTGCAGATACCTCTATCGATGCGCTTACGTTGCTTACGTTGCGCATGACATTTTCTCTTCCCTTTTTTCTCATCGCAGCATTCTTTGTAAATAAGTCGCCAGCGAGCGCCCAACTCACAAAAAAGCAGTGGATTTATATTGTAATACTTGGATTGTTCGGATATTATCTAAGCAGCTATTTCGACTTTGTTGGATTACAATATATATCAGCAGGACTTGAAAGGCTGATCCTGTTTTTCTATCCCATATTCGTGCTGCTTATGAACCGGTGGTTTTTTGGGCAGCCGATTACGAAAGTACAGATGCTGGCTTCTATTCTTACATTCATTGGAATTGGTGTAGCGTATATTCACGAGCTCACCATCGACACATCAAATCCTTATTTCTTTCTCGGTACGGGTTTAATTTTCCTGTGTTCACTAACCTATGCGTTTTATATCGCAGGCAGCAGCAAGGTGATTCCTGCCATTGGCGCTTCCAGGTTCACCGCTTATGCGATGCTGGCTTCAACACTGGGAATATTTGTTCATTACATTTTGCGGGGCGACTATTCAGGGTTCAGCGAAGCGAGTGGCATGTGGGGATATGGATTGCTGTTAGGTATCATTGCAACTGCTTTACCCACTTTTATGTTGTCAGCAGGGTTACTACGAATCGGGGCAAACAATGTGGCAATCATATCAGCTATCGGACCGGTTAGTACGATCCTACAAGCTCATTGGATTTTGGGAGAACCCATTCACACAGGTCAGATGATCGGCACGGCGATGGTGATTGCCGGCGTGCTGTTAATTGGATGGAAAGCTCGCGAAACCGGAGGTGAAAAAGCGTAACCCTGAATAGTACAGGTTACGCTTTCCAATATATTCCAATGGCACGGTTCTTAGCAGTTGTTCATGCGGCGAGCGCCAATTTACCCTCACTCCTATGTTTCAATTTAGCATGCCATAGAAAATAAGATGCAAAGAAAAAGGCAAAGAACAGGAACATAAAAAGCGTTCTTGGATCGAATGTGGGACTGGCAGCAGTAGCCGAGTAAAATGCACCGAGCAGGTCGAAAAAGAAACCAGCATAGGCCCACTCTTTCAATCGCTGCCACCGCGGAACCAGCAGCACAATAACGCCGATAATTTTCAATACACCCAAGAAAGGAATAAGATAGGTGGGGTACCCAAGACCTTTGAACATGTCTATTTCCTGTTGTGCCATTCTTACTTCGGCTATGCCCGACATCAGCATAAATCCCGCGAAGAGAACTGTAATTATCCAATACCAGATGTTGATCTTTTTCATAACGTTTGCTTTTAAGTACAGAACAAATATAGAATGCCGGAAAACAGCTCCTGGGGTGTGAAAGAGACAAAAAACGGTAGAATTGCGACACGCGGAGTGTAATTTTTATCCATCCCTGTTTGTGACGCATGGTTCTTTAAAAATCGCAACCTGAATTTACTTTGAGTCATGTTTCGTTCATTACTTTTTCTCTTATCAATTCTCTGCAGTACTAACGCCGAGGCACAACGTTGCGGCCGTGGTCCGCACGGCGTCGGCTTTACATCGCTGACACGTTTTGACGATTCCCGGCCGGCTGTGAAAGAGCAGCTGCAACAAAATGCCGGAAGAATCATTCCGGTGAATCTGTGGTATCCCGCCGCAAGAGGCGGCAGGAAAATGTGCTTCTCCGATTATGTAACCCTCGCCGGACTTGAACTCGATTCCACCCGAAATGGAAATACGAAGTCGCTCGGGATCCAACGTTATTATAGTTGGCCGCAGTATATGAAGGCCGACAGCCTTGCTTTTGTGAATTATCTTTCACAATGCAGCCGGATGATGGCGGTAAATGGAACGCCGAAAAAACTACAAGACTACCCCGTGGTATTGCTGGTGCATGGATCTGCGGCCGACCATGCCTGGATGGCGGAAAATCTTGCCTCTCACGGATTTATAGTCGTTCATGTTCCGGTGAAAGGAAGCAAAACCTATGAACTCGATTATGCTGATAAAGGATTAGAGAACCAGGTACTCGATTATGAATTTGCGCTGAAAACAGTTATGCGCGAATTCGCAGTAAAATCTGAACCGATGGCTGCTATAGGCTTCAGCTTCGGCGGGCAGTCTGCAGTAGCACTCGCCCTTCGCAACCGCAGTATCAGAAAAGTAGTCAGCCTCGACGGCGGAATCGGCTCCACCTTTGGTGCACAGTTACTAAAGGCACAATCGTACTACGACGAAGCCAATCTACCCACCATCCTTCATCTATACAACAACCGCGACAAAGATGCAGATGTAGGCTGGCTTAAAACACTTCCAAAAACAACCACTGTAGCTTTACCCAACATGGAGCATGGTTATTTTACAAGCTTTGGCAAAATCAGGAATCACCTGCCAGACATTATGGGCAAAGACGCACCCGACCCAGGGGGAGGATATGAAATGGTGATCTGCAGAACGACTGAGTTCCTGATGTGAGCGGTTCACCGCTCACCGCTCACCTTTCCGTATCTTCCGTCAATGCAGAAACATCTCTCGTTGGCAGTCGCTATTCTCCTGGTATCTCTCTTCTCATTTTCCCAAAAGCAGCAACCGTGGTGGAAACAAAATAACCTGCGCGTGATACAGGTGAACCTACCTGCATACGAAGCGGCAACACTTAATCCCGATTCGCTGGTGACCGACCTGGTTGAGCATTCCGCCAACACCGTAATTATTAATGCAGGTGGCATTATGGCCTTCTACCCTACCAAACTGCCATTCCACTATACCAATCCCTACATGAAACCAAACATGCTGGGAGATGTGGTAAAAAAATGTCACGACAACAACATAAAAGTGATTGTGCGTTTCGATTTCAGCCGAGTACATGAAAGCATCTACAAGCAACATCCCGATTGGTGCTACATATCTCCCGCAGGTGAAAGGATCATCAACACCGACATGTATGTGGTGAGTATTAATGGTCCTTACGTGCAGCAACATGCGTTCAGCATTATCGGCGAAGTATTGCAGAACTTTCCGGTAGATGGAATCTTTCTTAACATGCCCGGTTACCAGACACGCAACCCATATGAAAACAAATACCATGGCATCGACCAGAATGAATACGATAAAAAAGCCTTCGAAAAGTTCAGCGGTAAACAATTACCAACCAAAGAAGACCGCAATGATCCTGTGTTTGTTGAATACCTGCGTTTCAAAAAAGAATCCGTTGAAGACTGGTCGCGCCGACTGTATGAAATGGTTCATAAACTCAGCGACCAGATTGCGATATGCACCTATTCAGACAAATACGTAGACATCATCCGTCACGAAGCCCAAACAAACAGCCTCCCCTACTGGCCATACACATCATCGGATAATGTGAGCAACGCCGTTAACTCCTACCCCACGCATATCATCAGTAATGCAAGTATTCAGCAGATCTCATTTCAATCGAGGTACAACGCGGTAGAACCTGAGGAAACAGCAATACGACTATATGAAAACATTGCCAATGGTTCGGGACTGGATATGAGTATGATGGGCGACATGCGCGGGTACGAAGATGAACGCAACTTTGCCACATTCAAAAAAGTGTATGGTTTTCACAAAGCCAATGAAAAGTACTACGGCGACTATACAACAGTCTCAAACATTGCAGTGATAGCGCCCGGTTCGTGGCCTTCAGGCGATCCGATGCAGGAATACCGAGGCATCCAACTGATGTTGAAGGAATCGCACGTACAATTCGACATTATCGAAGATGCACAAATTGAAAACCTGGCTGAACAACTGCGCCGTTACAAACTTATTATTCTGCCAGACATCACATACCTCGGTACAAAAGCGATTGACATTCTCAAAAACCTCGCTGCAAATGGCACACACCTCCTCGCAACAAATAAAAGTTTCAGCGACAATGAAGCAATGTTGAAAGAAGTTTTTGGAGTAGCATCTGTAAAAATGGAGAGCGATGGCAGCGGATACTACCTGGATGTTTCAAATCACAACCACTTTCCCCGATTGCATCAGCAAACAATGGTTTTCCTGAAATTCAATCTTGGATTGTATAAGTTCTCTTCTGCAAAAAACATATTACCCATCCTAACCAAAGGCAGACCAGGTCCTCCTGAAATTATCGGTGGCCATGAACCTTCCGGGTTCACGGCTTGCTCAATGAATGATTTTGGAAAAGCTAAGGCCGTAATGATGCCATTTAATATTGGCAAATTGTATTTCCTGCACGGATATGAACAACATAAGAACATTCTGCTCGACGTAATTGCGGGCATTTATCCCGAGGCATTTGAATACCTGAAAACTGATGCACACGAACGTGTGGAGATGATTGTAAAAGAGTTTCGTTATAATGAAAAAAACAAGAAAACACCAGGTGCCGATGGCACAATACTTCACCTGGTAAACATTACCGGATTCAGCGGCAATACATATTTTAAACCATTAGCTGTACGCAACATTCAGATCAGCCTGAAAATGTCTGCGCAGCCATCCAGGGTGTATACGCTCACCGACAAAAGGCCTTTGCCCTTCTATTACCGGAACGGCTCCTTAAACCTGACATTACCTGAATTATCCGACTATCAGTGCATCGTTTTCGAAAAGTGAACAGAAGGTGTGGAAATATGGTAAATTTACTTTTCCCTTGCACTATATAACAGGCAGGGAATAACAATGTTGCCAGCAATTCTATGCGGATTGATCAGGTCCGTTTTCATTAAGCTAACACAATATCAGCGTTCAGGGTATGATACTAATAGTAGATGATAAGCAGGAGAATCTGTTTACGCTTAAGACTTTGCTTCAACTGCACAGTTATGAGGTAGACGCTGCTTCATCGGGAGAAGAAGCCCTTAAAAAGGTTTTGAAGAATGAATATGCGCTGATCATCCTCGATGTGCAGATGCCGCAGATCGACGGGTATGAAGTAGCCGAAACGATCAGCGGATACAGCAAAACGAAAGATATTCCCATCATTTTTCTTTCGGCGGTAAACCTCGACAAGCGTTTTATAGCGAAAGGCTACGCGTCGGGCGGTGTAGATTATATCACCAAGCCGTTCGACCCGGACCTTTTGCTGTTGAAAGTGAAAACGTTTTCGAGGCTGCATGAACAAACAAGAAAACTGCAGCAAGCCCAGGAAGCACTTCGCAAAGCAAACCTGTCGCTGGAAGACAAGGTACAGGAGCGTACAAAAGAATTATTGCAGATAAACAAAGACCTCGAACAGAGCAATGCGGAACTGCAACAGTATGCATCGGTAGCCTCGCACGACCTGCAGGAACCCCTTAGAAAGATCATCACATTCACAAAGGTATTGGCGGAACAATTCCTGAAAGATGTTCCCGAATCGGAATATTACATGACCAGGATTATTCATTCAACACAACGAATGCGAAACCTGATCAACGATCTTTTAAACTATTCCAAACTTTCTTCGGACTCACCTTTCGAGCACACGAACCTGAACAATGTACTGGAAGATACGCTTTCCGACCTTGAGCTATCAATCAGGGAAAAAAATGCCACTCTCGAAACATCTGACCTTCCGTCCGCAGAAGTGATACCCGGCCAGATCAGGCAGGTATTCCAGAATGTTATCAGCAATGCCTTGAAATTTTCTAAGCCCGACGTACCGCCGGTGATTAAGATTTCATCAGAAATATTCTCTGAAAACGGTTCGCATAAATCATCCGGAGCGCGCGAGTACGTCAACATCAGAATACGCGACAATGGGATAGGCTTTAACCAGGAATACCTTGAAAATATTTTCGACCTTTTCCGGCGATTGCACGGTGAATCGCGGTATGAAGGAACAGGCATCGGCCTGGCGATCGTAAAAAAGATCATTGAAAAGCATCACGGATCCATTACCGCCAAAAGCACCGAAGGCCAGGGGGCTACATTCATCATTACGCTTCCATTGAAACAAGAAAAAGATACCTGAAATTACCAACCAAAAGCATTAACATTCTCCACATGAATGCATTCAAACGCAACTTACTGATCGGCTACGGAGTTTCAATTCTTCTCCTGGTGATCAGTGCCGTTGCTTCTTATACAAGCATCCGGAATCTCCTGGAGGCCCAGGAACTCGTAAATCACACCAACGAGGTTATCAAAAATCTTGACGGCATTACCATGACCGTTAACGAAGGACAATCGGGGCAAAGAGGCTATCTCATCTCCGGCGATGAAATCTATCTCAATAGTTACCGGGGTGCGAACCAGAAAGCGCTTCAATATTTAGAAAATGCAAAGGCACTCACAAACGACAATGAGCAGCAACAACGCGACGCCATGGCGGTGCGATCGCTGATCGACGAACGCTTTACTGTTCTGCAGTCGCTTATCGACTCAAAAAATTCAACAGGTGAAATCCAGGGTTCTCAGCTCGAACGTGGGAGACAGATCATGGCAAAACTCGCAGATGCCATTGAATTGATGAAGGTACGCGAGCAAAGCCTTCTCGCCGAACGCATGAAAGAAACCAACCGTTTTGCTGCCTTCACGCCGTTGTTGATCGTAATTACCTCGCTGCTGGCAGTAATCGTTACTATACTTTCTTTTTTCCGTGTTAATGCCGATTTCGAAAAGAGAGAGCTGCTGCAAGCCGAACTGGAACAAAAGAATAAGAACATCACCGATCGGATTCATGTTATTGAGCATATAACACAAAAACTGGCTGAAGGAGATTTTTCCGTCCGGGTTGCGGTGTCAGAAAGAGAAACGTTAGGAGTATTGGCTTTGCCGTTTGAAAAGATGGCGCAATCTCTCGATAAATCATTCTCCACTCTCGCCGATAAAGAATGGCAACAAAAAGGAATTGCGGATCTGAACGAAATGATGATTGGCGAGAAAGACCTGACATCGCTTACCTCCGGGGTTATTCAATTCCTCACGGAATACAGCAAATCGGGTGCAGGCGTATTCTATCTTGCTAAAAACGACGATACGCTCGAAATTTCATCAAGTGTTAACCTGAACAGGAATGCAGCCAGAAAAGAATTACGATTTGGCGAAGGTGTTGCGGGACAGAGTGCTTTATTACGTAAGCAGGTTCTGGTGCAGCCCGTTGAAGAGGCTTCATTGACGATCGATCATACTGCCGGCTCACTCAAGCCGAAGGCAATTATCGCAGTTCCCATCGTATATGAAAAGCGTTTCAAAGGAGTAATTGAACTTGCCTCCATTCACGAATTCACCGCAACCGACCAGGAGTTTCTCAGGGCAGCAGCTTTTAATATAGGCCTCGCCATTCACAGTGCAAGGGATCATCAGCGACTCCAGGAATTACTGGCAGAAACACAGGCTCAATCGGAAGAATTGCAGGCACAACATACGGAACTGGAAAATATAAATGCCGAGCTTGAAGCACAGGCAGAGAAGCTGCAAGCCTCTGAAGAAGAACTTCGCGTGCAGCATGAGGAATTGCAGCAATCGACACAGGAATTGGAAGAGCGTAGCAGGTTGCTGGAAGAAAAAAATGAACTCATCCTCGAGAGGAACCTGGAGATTCAGCGAAAAGCGGAAGAACTGGAATTAAGCACAAAGTATAAATCGGAATTCCTGGCAAACATGTCGCATGAACTGCGAACACCTCTTAATTCCATATTACTGCTGTCACGGCTCCTGGCAGAAAACCAAAGCAACAACCTGTCTTCCGACCAGGTTGAATATGCCAACGTTATTCAAACTTCCGGTAAAGGCCTGCTTTCACTCATTGATGAAATTCTAGACCTCTCCAAAATAGAGTCCGGAAAAATGGAACTCGAATACAAAGAAGTGCCCATGCAGGAAATTGTGGGCAGCCTTCGTTCATTATTTGAACCGGTTGCAAAGGACAGAGGGGTCGACCTCCTTTTCAATACCGCCGATGATGTTCCGCTCACGGTGGAAACGGATAAGCTGCGAACCGAACAAATACTCAGGAACCTGATGTCGAATGCTTTAAAATTTACTAAGAAAGGCTCGGTAACTCTCGACATTCAAAAACACGAGCGTTACATCCATTTCTCAGTAAAGGATACCGGCATCGGTATTCCCCTGGCCAAGCAACAAAGTATTTTCGAAGCATTCCAGCAAGCTGATGGCTCTACCCGTCGCCAATATGGTGGAACGGGACTTGGATTATCGATCTCCCGCGAATTGGCAAAACTCCTGGGCGGAGAGATACGCCTGCAAAGCGAAGAAGGACAGGGCAGCGAGTTTACGCTGGTTCTCCCGTTACAGAAAACAACGAAAACAATTGCGCCTGCAAGAATGCCGGAACCTTTGCACGACGGAAACGGCATGCAGGAAAAGATTCCTGTTGAGTTAGTTAGCGGTCAAGAATTTATTTCCGAAACCATTCCTGCATCCATTCCCGACGACCGCGAGAGCGTTAATGAAAACGACAGATCCATTCTTATTGTTGAAGACGATACGGCATTTGCCAGGGCACTGCTCGATTACGCTCGGAATCGCGGATATAAAGGCTTGGTTGCTGTTCGTGGCGACGAAGGCATAGAACTCGCCAAAAAATTCAGGCCGATTGGTATACTGCTCGATTTACAATTACCGGTTAAAAGTGGTTGGCAGGTAATGGAAGAATTAAAATCGCACCCGGCAACCAAGGGAATTCCGGTGCATATCATGTCTTCCCATGAATCAAGAACAAAGGTAATTTCGAGCGGGGCCATCGATTTCATCAGCAAACCCGTAGCCTTCGAAAAGCTTGGGGAAATTTTCCGGAGAATTGAACAGGCATTGCGGAGCCATCCGAAAAAAGTGCTGATAGTAGAAGAAAATTCAAAACATGCAAAAGCACTCGCCTATTTCCTGGAATCATATAACGTTAATGCCGAAATTAAAAACAATATTAGCGATGGTGTAAAAGCATTAAATGCCAACGAAGCCGATTGCGTGATCCTGGACACGGGTGTACCTGCACAGCATTCATTTGAAATCCTGGAAGACATCAAGAAAAATCCCGGGCTCGAAAACATCCCCGTAATTGTATTTACAGGAAAAAATCTGTCACAGTTCGAAGAAGCGAAAATCAAACAATACGCCGATTCTATTGTAGTAAAAACCGCACAGTCGTACCAACGCGTACTCGATGAAGTATCGCTGTTCCTTCATGTTGTGGAAGAAAACAAAAAGGAAGTAAGATCCCGGTACAAACGTCTCGGTGAACTGAGCGATGTACTAAAAGGAAAAACGGTGTTGGTAGCCGACGATGATGTGCGCAATATATTCTCCCTTTCCAAATCCCTTGAAAGTTATGGCATGAATGTTATTTCTGCCATCGATGGAAAGGACGCGCTGATGCAGCTACAAAGCAATGAAGTGGACCTGGTTCTGATTGATATGATGATGCCTGAAATGGACGGTTACGAATCTACCAGGCAGATAAGGGATAATCCGAAATACAAGAACCTGCCAGTGATAGCGGTTACAGCAAAAGCTATGGCCGGCGACCGTGAAAAGTGTATCGCCGCAGGTGCTTCTGACTACATTACGAAACCTGTAGATCTTGACCAGCTTATTTCCCTGCTGCGGGTATGGCTCTATGAATAAATGAAAGATTACAAAAGTGCCATCGTTAACGTTGAAAGAGATCTGAAAAAATGAACAGCAAATTGGTGACTGTTAAAGACGACGAAGTAGAATTGTTGCTGAAGGAACTTTTCGAAAGGTACGGCTACGACTTTTCGAATTATGCCAGGGCTTCATTAAAGCGAAGAATAAACAGGTTGATGGTTATTGATCGCTTGCCAAGCTTTGCAGAGTTATTGTATAAAATAAGGCACGACGCTGATTACCTGCCGCATGTAGTAGAACAAATAACTGTGCACGTCACGGAAATGTTCCGCGATCCATCCTGTTTTAACACACTCCGCGAAAAGGTTCTGCCTGTAATTGCCACTCACCCGTTTATAAGAATATGGCATGCGGGATGCGCCAGCGGCGAAGAAGTGTTTTCGATGGCAATATTACTCGAAGAGGCCGGCCTTCTGCATAAGTCGCTGCTTTACGCTACCGATCTGAATGCATCGGCCATTGAGAATATACATAGAGGAATTTTTCCGGTCAGCCAGATGAAGCAATACTCAGAAAATTATATTCTTGCTGGAGGAAAAAAAGATTTCTCTACCTATTACACGGCCAAATATGACTGGGCAAAATTTAACGACAAACTGATATCGAGGATGATCGCGGCTACCCATAACCTTGTTTCTGACCGATCGTTCAATGAGTTTCAACTGATATTCTGCCGCAACGTGCTGATCTATTTCGACAAGGTGTTGCAGGAGAAAGTACTTCGCCTGTTCGATGAAAGCCTCGACAACCTTGGTTTCCTGGTTTTGGGCGAAAAAGAAAACCTTAGGGTTTCGTCGCTGTCGAAGAGGTATGCTCAGATATCAACGGAAAAGATATGGCGCAAGATGCAATGATGTATAAGATTGTTGTAATAGGCGGTTCAGCAGGCAGCCTCGAAGCGGTTATGAAACTGGTCGCCGACAAACCTGATTCATCAACGGCCTGTTATGTGATCGTTGTACACCGCAAGAATGCTTCAGATTCTATTCTCACGTCGTTGCTTTCGTCTAAAACATCAGCCTCGGTAAAGGAGGTGGAAGACAAGGATATTATTGCAGGGAATTATGTTTACATCGCTCCGCCGGATTATCATTTACTGCTCGAGAATGAACAAGAGTTTGCATTGGATCGTTCAGAAAAAATACACTACAGCAGGCCAAGCATCGATGTAACCTTTGAGTCTGTTGCGGATGTTTTCGGATCAGCTGCAATTGGAATTTTATTATCCGGCGCAAATGCCGACGGTGCATATGGACTAAAAAGAATCAAAGACGCGGGTGGCTTCACCATTGTACAAGACCCAGCATCGGCCGACGTACCCTACATGCCACAACAGGCGTTAAATCAACATGCCGCCGATCATGTTATGGATATCGCCGAAATGGTTAAAACTTTAAAAAACCTTTTGGTGAAGTGACTAACATCAAACCACAAAAGGTAAAGAATTGAACGCTGCTGCGTTCCTCTTTACCTTCCGGGTTCTACTTGTCAGGAATATTACTTCGGCCTGAGTTGATTTTCTACTATATACCTGCCAACATCATCACCTAGTTTCTGCCCTGCGGAGCAGGCAAAACGAAAGTGAATGCCGGCCATTACACGTGAGTCAGCGTTTTCATCAGCAGCTTCGCTGAAGCTACTGAACGAGCGTGTAGCGTCTGCCGGAACTGCTGTAGGTGAGCTCATGGTAAAGGGTGCGTCGCCCAATACGGTGATCAACACCTGTGCTGCTGCATTACCCAGTGCGCTGTGCGTACTTGGATAGTCCTGCACCGGCGGAGTAGGCATTGCTGGCTCCCATTCAGGATCGGGGGCAGTGGCATTGTTTGGATCTTTTGCCGCAGCTCTTATTGCTGTGTAGGGGCGCCAGAAGTTATAGTGAAATTTAGCATCCCATCCGGTGGTGTACGCATCTGCAAGTGCCATGTTAACCAGGGCAAGAAGTCGCGCAGTTTCAACCAGGTCGAGTTGTTTATCGATTGCTGCAATGCGTGCTACGCGGTTCCAGCCCGCTTCAGAAAATTCATACCAGTATTTGGCATAGAAAGACTCTTCTTCTGTGCGCGTTGTACTGTTTTTGCTGCCTTTGTCTTTCACTTCATTGAATGCAACAGCATATTCGTCGCTGTTCAGCGAAGGAGGAGGCACAGGCCTGAACTGGTCGGGTTTGGCAACACCAAACGTCTTCATTGTTTTCCAATGTGGAGCAAAAATGATGTCGAATGGTGGCACCACATTATAAACCCCCGGCACAGTAGATGTTTCAATTTTCGCCATCGGGTCAAGGTCTGCTCCGTCACCTGCACGGCTCGTGAGTATCGCATTACCTGCTTCCAGGCCCACTTGTTTGCCTTTGGCTTTAGCATCGCTTTCAGCGATCTGTGAAGTAGACAATGCAAGCACTGAATCGAGCATTTGTTTTTTGGCGGGGAACGATGCCGACAGCACTGTATGTGCCGCATAAGCGGCTGCAGTTTCAACGTTGGCTCCTTCAACTGAATTTTTGTACGTGTGCTGTTGATACTTTGGTTCAATGGCGTTGATGGCGTCATGCATGGCAATGTGCACCATCGCATTGATCCGCGAAGCGAGTAAAGAATGCTGGTAGGTTTTGCCACCCATTGCTTCATAAGCGGCCACATTCCAGTCAAGCACCGTTCGGTTAGATAAAACTGCCGGCCCCTGTTCAACTACCTTCCTGCTGCAGGAAGTGGTGATCGCCGCCAGCAGAAGGGCGAATAACACCAGAATTTGATTGCGTTTCATGCGTGTGTGATTTTTGACCGAGTTTGTCAACACCGGTGCCAAACGGATAAATACCTGGTTATCACACACCTGAACTTTTTGTAAGCGCCGATTATCTAACGATTTTACGTATACTCACGATTTTTCGTTGATGAAATATCGTAAACCTTGCCAATGTCGAGCGCTTTCATGCGCGAGCTTAATGTGGAAGGAGGAAGGTCGAGCATGGCAGCTGCACCATCGGGTCCTGAAATTTTTCCATTGCAAAGACTGAGGGCGAGTACAATATTCTCTTTTTCCAACTCGCGTAGTTCTGAGGAGGTAAATATTTTCTTCGAGGGTGATAGGTTGATGTTTCGTACCGCATTGGGTGACGAGACACTGTCGACACTCATATTCAGCGCTCCACCTTCGTAAGTAATCACCATTCTTTCCATCACATTTTTTAGTTCACGCACATTTCCCGGCCAGGGATAAGAGAGCAAACGTTGTTTGCCTTTTTCATCCAGGGGAGGAATAGTTTTGTGCATACTATGCGCAAACTGTTTCAGGAAGTTTTCAGCAAGCTGGATGATATCGTTCCCACGTTCGCGTAGAGGTGGAATATTAATTGGATAAACATTAAGGCGATAATATAAGTCTTCACGGAAGGTACCTTTACGCACTTCGTCGAGCAGATTTCTATTGGTAGCAGCAATTACGCGCACGTTCACTTTCATAGTGGTGTTGCTGCCGATCGGTTCAAATTCACCTTCCTGTAAAACACGAAGAAGCTTCGCCTGGAGTTCAAGCGGAATTTCGCCTATCTCGTCGAGGAAGATTGTTCCGTTATTTGCTACCGTGAAACGACCTTCTCTTTTTGTGTTAGCGCCGGTGAAAGCCCCTTTTTCGTGTCCGAATAATTCACTCTCAATGAGGTTGGCAGGCAATGCACCGCAGTTGAGTTTAACCATGGCTTTGCCGGCGCGGCTGCTTGCATTATGGATAGCACGTGCAAACAATTCTTTACCTGTACCGGTTTCACCGGTCAGCAGTACCGTAGCATTTGTTCTGCTTACGAGGCGAACGGCATTAAGAGCTTTTAATATAGCAGGACTAAACCCAACTATTTCGTGAACGTTGTAGATCGTTTTTATTTCATCGCGCAGAAATTGCGTTTCGATGCTGAGTGTTTTAATCTTCTCTTCTGCTTCCAGTTTATGCCGTACGTTTCGCAGCACAAGTATGTAATGTGTGCGTTCTGCATAACTGAGTTTGGTTATGGTAGCTTCAGCAGGGAATGGTTCGCCTGTTGACGTTTCACATTCGATGTATTCCGGAAACCAATAGTATGGAAGGTCGCTCTGCCGGAGTTGTAGTTGAAGTAATGCGTGGGTTACTTTCTGCAAACCCTCTACCCGCAGCAGTTTCTTAAGAGACTGATCCGGGGCAAAATCATCGATCTGGAATAATTTCTTCGCAGCTGTATTGGCCTGGATGATGTTCAGATTGTAATCGAGTTCAACGATTGCATCATGTGTGCCATTAATTAGCCGGCGAAGCCGCTGCTCACTTTCCTCCACTTGTTTCTCCGCACGCAGGCGTTGCAGTTCGGCCGAAGCGCGGGCAGCAAAAATCCTCAGGATGTTTTCGATGCGGAGTTTATTATGCATCGCTTTGTTATCGAGCACTGCAATATTTCCTAAAACATTCCCCTGCGCGTCGGTAAGTGCAAATCCCATATAGCTGACGGCGTTGTGAACAGCGAGGGTTTTGCTTTCGGGAAACAGTTGAATAATTTTATCGGGAATATGGTAGACGCCCGACTCGCTCCTGATAACAGATTCGCAGGGCGTGCCTTTCATGTCGTGTTTATAGGCTTCAATAAATTCTCCATTGAGCCACATGGCAAGGATGTGGAG
>JAFAGE010000049.1 GCA_023423015.1 Bacteroidota bacterium | reverse complement strand
GTTGTGGGACGTATTCGCGATCTCAACATACTTTACTGTATCTCTCCTTTTCTGGTACACAGGCCTCATCCCGGATCTGGCTACTGTGCGCGACAGGGCAAAACTGAAATGGAGAAAGTTGATGTATGGTTTGCTCTCTTTCGGATGGACCGGATCTACCAAACACTGGCAACGTCACGAGAGCCTTTCGCTGGTGCTCGCAGGTCTGAGTACACCGCTGGTATTGTCGGTGCACACGGTGGTATCATTTGACTTCGCTACCTCCGTTATTCCAGGATGGCACACCACCATCTTCCCGCCTTACTTCGTTGCGGGTGCGATCTTCTCTGGTTTTGCTATGGTGCAAACACTGCTGCTGGTAACAAGAAAAGTATTGAGTCTTGAAGATTACATTACCATCGAGCACATCGAGGTAATGAACAAAGTAATTGTACTTACAGGATCTATCGTAGGTATTGCATACCTCACAGAATTATTCGTTGCATGGTACGGCCAGAACCCATACGAAAGCTGGGCATTCATGGAAAACCGTCTGAATCCATTTAGTCCATATGGATGGAGCTACTGGTTGATGATGAGCTGTAACGTGATTTCACCACAAATCTTCTGGTTTAGAAAACTCAGAAGAAATATCACTCTCACTTTCTTCATGTCGGTGATCGTGAACATTGGTATGTGGTTCGAACGTTTTGTGATCATCGTAACGTCACTTTACCGCGATTACCTGCCAAGCAGCTGGAGTACTTACTACACTCCTACTATCTGGGAAATCGGTTTTTATCTCGGTACGTTCGGTTTGTTCTTTACCTGCTACTTCCTGTTCTCGAAATTCTTCCCGGTAATCGCGATTGCCGAGATCAAACATATTTTGAAAAGGTCTGGTGAGTCGTATAAAAGCAATATGGAAACTGTTGAAAGGAAACAGCCCGACGAAATGTACCTGGAAGCACATGCTGAACATCATTAAAACAACTTGAACCATTAATTCATAAAAATGGCTGTAAGAAAATTTGTAGTTGGGGTTTTTGAAGAAGAGGCTGCATTATTCAATGCCGTGAAAAGGGTGAGAAAGTCTGGATTCAGATTACACGATGTGTATACTCCTTTCCCGATCCATGGCCTCGACCGCGAGATGGGTTTACGCGACACGAGTATCCACACTGCCGGCTTTATCTACGGTATTACAGGAACTACGATCGCCTTAAGCTTCATGACCTGGGTATTTACGAAAGACTGGCCCTTGAACATTGGCGGTAAACCTCACTTTGCCCTTCCAGCATGGATCCCCATTATGTTTGAAACAACGGTGTTGTTTTCAGCAGTGGGAATGGTGCTGACTTTTTGTTACATCTGTCAGCTCGCACCTTTTGTGAGGAAACACCATTTTCATCCACGTGCTACCGACGACAAGTTTGTTATGGTGATTGATTGCACAGCGAAGAATAATGAGAGCGAAGTAAGCGACTTTATGACTTCGATCGGTGCGGCAGAAATCAATGTGCAGCATGCTGAAACGGGATGGTGGCTTGGAACATACGACCGTGAGCAGAAATTAGGAGAAGTAAGACCAGCAGGACACTAAAATATTAAGCGCCGGCGCATCTGGAATGGCTGGCATAAAAGGAATAAACAGGGATGAAAAAAATATCGATCATATTGGCGCCAGTGTTAGCCTTGGTTGTTTGGAGTTGTTCGGACGGCGTGAGGAAGACACCGAGAGATACCTACGCACCCGACATGGGAGTTAGCCGTGCATATGAAACCTATGGCTCACCGAATACGTTGGATTCTCATGGTATCAATTACACACGCATGCCTGTTCCCGGAACAGTAAAACGTGGCGAACTGCTGCCATTCCCTTATCCGCAGGATGCCGCAGGCGATTCAACAAACTACGTCCTCTCAAAACAGGTGGCAAACCCGCTGCCGGCGCTGAACGCAACACAGATGAAAGAAGCAGAGCGTCTTTACCTGGTGAATTGCGGAATTTGCCATGGCCAAAAGCTGGACGGTAACGGTCCCCTTTATAATGGAGGAAATGGTCCTTATGCTGCTGCACCCCGTAATCTGATTTCGGATCCGGTGGTAACCAACATGCCGGATGGTCAGATGTTTTATTCAATCACCTATGGGAAAGGCCAGATGGGACCTTATGGTCCGCAACTGAGTACAACTCAACGTTGGATGATTGTACACTATATCAATGCAAAACAGGCAGGAGGAAACGGAGAAGCATCAGCTGGAGATTCAACTGCAACTGCAAAAAATTAATAAAAGGAAAACTGTAAAGAAAAAAAGTTGAGCATGGCAAGTCAAGAAAAATTTGTAGTCACTGCGCGATACAGGAACTGGACCTGGGGACTGATCGGGGCGGGCCTGTTGGCACTTGTAGTTGGTTTCCTCATGTATGGCACAGGCGACGAACATCATAAAACCCGTTTCTGGGCTGCGCTGCTGCACAACAGCACCTACTTTCTGCTCGTAACCAATGCCTGTATGTTCTTCATCTGCGCAACCACACTGGCTTTCGGCGGATGGCAAATGGCTTTCAGAAGGGTGGCCGAAGCAATTGCTGCAGCAGTTCCGCTGATAGGTATCATTACTGGTGTTATTCTGCTCGCCATCGTATTTGGCGGTCACCATATGACACATATTTATCACTGGACCGACACTGAAGCAGTAAATAATGATATCATTCTAAAGGGTAAGAAGCCTTTCCTTAATACCACCTTCTTTACAATATGGACAATCCTCACAATTGGATTGTGGTCTGTACTCGGATACAAGGTTCGCAGAATTTCTCTCGACAGTGATGCGGGTCCGATGAGTGTTGCAGAAGGTAAAAGATACATATGGAAAAACACAGTTTGGGCAGCTCTGTTCATCGTCTGGTTTGCTTTAACGGTAATGTCTACCGTTCCCTGGCTCTGGCTGATGAGTATCGACGCTCACTGGTATTCTACTATGTATAGCTGGTACACGTTTGCGAGCACATGGGTAGCCGGATTAGCCCTCTTGTTGTTATTTGTAGTTTACCTGAAGAATCATGGATACCTGGAATACACCAACCGTGAACACATCCACGACATTGGTAAGTTCATGTTTGCGTTCACCATCTTCTGGGCATACCTGTGGTTCTCTCAATTCATGCTGATCTGGTACGCAAACATCCCTGAAGAAACGGTGTATTTCAAACCAAGGACAGAAGGAGCTTATTCCGGAGTATTCTGGCTGAGTTTCATCATCAACTTCCTTGTACCGTTCCTGCTCCTGATGAAGAGAAGCTCGAAGAGAAATTATTCAACGATCACGATAATGGCATTGATCATCATATTTGGCCACTGGCTCGATTTCTACCAGATGGTATTTGCGAGCGTGGCACGTGATCACGTAGAATTGAATCTATTTGATATTGGTATAGCACTTGGTTTTGTCGGGTTAATTATGCTTGTTGCGGGACGCGCCATGAGTAAACATCCTCTTGTGGCGAAATATCATCCGTTCACAAAGGAGAGCATTATTCACCATACTTAATTCCGGATTAATCAGGCTAGTGTAAAAATTAAAGAACCTCATGTCAACAACAGCGATCTTATTATTGGCGATTTTAGGCCTGGGCTTTCTGATCACATTTCAGATTGCCAAGGCGAGTGAGTATGTTTCGATATTAAAGGGAGAGAAAAAGTCGTTTGAACAAAGCAACCGTGTAAATGCTTTCCTCCTGGTAATATTCCTTGTACTGGGTCTGGTAGGAATTTACTGGTGTCATGAGTTATACTACAAAGAAACATTGTTGCCTTATCCTTCTGCATCCGACCACGGAGAGAAGATCGACAACATGATGTTCATCACAATCGCGGTGACCGGCTTTGTATTTTTCCTCACGCAAATCCTGCTTTTCTGGTATTGCTACAGGTACCAATACACTGAAAAGAGAAAAGCATTCTTCTATCCGCATAACACAAATCTTGAAATTATCTGGACAACAATCCCTGCCATCGCACTTTGCGTACTTGTAGGTTTTGGTTTGTTCTACTGGTACAGAATTACCGGCGACGCTCCTGAAAATTCGCTGCAGGTAGAGGTAACCGGACGACAGTTCGGCTGGATCTATCGTTACCCCGGAAAAGATAACGTATACGGAAAGAGGAACTATAAGCTGATCGACGAAACTAATAACAATGAATTGGGATTAATGTGGGATGATAAATATGCGCAGGATGATATCGTAACAACAGAGGCGCTATATATTATTAAAGACCAACCTGTTAAAATAAACATTTTTTCACGCGATGTAATTCACAACGTTGGCTTACCGCATTTCCGCATGAAAATGGACGCCGTTCCGGGAATTCCGACTACTATGTATTTCACGCCGAAATACACCACAGAGGAAATGAAGAAAATCACAGGTGATCCGGCATTTGAATACGAACTTGCATGCCAGGAGATGTGCGGCAACGGACATTACTCTATGAAGGGCGTTGTGAAGGTGGTTACTCCGTCGGAATTCATTTTGTGGAGGGCAAAACAAAAGGCGAAATACCTTTTGGCCTTTCCCGATCAGGACCCGGCTAATAAACAGCCGGCGGCTGATACAACGGGAAACCCGACAGCAACAGTACCAGCCACAGTAAAGAAGTAAAACAATACCCGGAGAAACTAATAATAAATAAATTCTCATGAGCAACGAAGCAGCATTGCATGGTCACCACGAAGTAATCACTACCCATGATGTGCATCATGATGAACACCATGTGCATCACCATAAGGATACATTCATCACCAAATATATATTCAGCCAGGACCATAAAATGATCGCCAAACAATTCCTTATTACAGGGATGGCTTGGGCAATCATTGGTGGCTTGATGTCGGTACTTTTCAGGCTTCAGCTGGGATATCCCGATGAAACATTTCCATGGCTGGAAGATATTCTTGGCCGCTGGGCTAAAGGCGGAAAGATTACAGCAGAATCTTATTATGCCTTAGTAACAATGCACGGAACCATCCTCGTGTTTTTCGTATTGACGGGTGGTTTGAGCGGAACATTTGCAAACTTTCTTATTCCACTGCAGATCGGTGCGAGGGATATGGCTTCTCCGTTCCTGAACATGTTGTCTTACTGGTTCTTCTTCATCGCCAGTATCGTAATGGTTTGCTCGCTGTTTGTTGAAACCGGTCCGTTCAGCGGTGGTTGGACAGCCTATCCACCATTAAGTGCACTGGGGGATGCGTCGCCGGGATCGAAAGTAGGTATGGACTTGTGGATAACCAGTATGGCGTTGTTTGTGGTCTCTTCGCTTCTCGGTGGTTTGAACTATATCTCTACGATTTTAAATATGCGCACAAAAGGTATGAGCATGACACGTCTGCCTCTTACCATCTGGGCGCTGTTCTTTACGGCTGTGCTGGGTGTACTTTCATTCCCTGTACTGCTTTCAGGATTTATCCTGCTTCTGTTCGACAGGCACGCGGGTACAAGCTTCTACCTTTCTGACATTTTCATCGCTTCCACATCTACGGCTCTGCCAAATGAGGGTGGAAGTGCTATCCTCTACCAGCACCTTTTCTGGTTCCTGGGTCACCCTGAGGTATACATAATTATCCTCCCTGCGATGGGAATTGTTTCTGAAGTAATGAGTGTGAATGCACGAAAGCCCATCTTCGGTTACATGGCGATGGTTGGATCCCTTTTCGCGATTGCTATTCTTGCGTTCCTGGTTTGGGCTCACCACATGTTCGTGACCGGTATGAACCCGTTCCTCGGATCGGTATTCGTTCTGCTCACATTACTTATTGCGATCCCGTCGGCCATCAAAGTGTTCAACTGGTTAACAACCATCTGGAAAGGCAACCTGCAGTTTACGCCCGGTATGTTATTCTCGATCGGTTTCGTGAGCGTATTCATCTCTGGAGGGTTAACAGGGATCTTCCTGGGTAACTCAACACTTGACATTGCACTTACTGATACCTACTTCGTGGTGGCACACTTCCACATCGTGATGGGAGTTGCGGGTATGTTTGGAATGTTTGCCGGCATCTATCACTGGTTCCCGAAAATGTTTGGCAGGTACATGAATAACACAATGGCCTATATCCATTTTTGGGTAACGCTGATCGGTTCGTACCTGATTTTCTGGCCGATGCACTATGAAGGCCTTGCTGGTATGCCGCGCAGATATTTCGATTACAGCAACTGGAATTCGTTCAACCAGTTTGCCGGAATGAATAAGTTTATTTCAACTGTAGCAATTGTGGTATTTGCAGTACAGCTGCTGTTCATATTTAATTTCTTCTACTCTGCTTTCAAGGGCAGGAAATTACTTGTACAGAATCCGTACAATTCAAATACGCTTGAGTGGACAACCCCGATTGTACCGGGACATGGAAACTGGACAGGAGAAATTCCGGAAGTTCACAGATGGGCTTATGATTACAGCAAGGATGGAAGAGAATTTATTTCTCAAACAGAACCGGTGTCAGCTGATGAAAAGCCGCACTGATAATCAGACGAACGAACCGTTAGAAAATAGTTCTTTTACATTAGCGAGTAAGATACGTGACTACATGATGCTGATTAAGTTCAGTCTCAGCTTCATGGTAGTGTTTTCGGCAGTAGTCAGCTATCTTCTTGCCCCGAATGTGGTACAGTACGACTGGTTGATGATTGTGCTCCTCTTTATTGCGGGACTGCTCATCACCGGGAGTGCAAATGCGGTGAACCAGGTAGTGGAAAAGGATACAGACGCATTGATGAAACGTACCGCAAAACGACCCGTGGCATCGGGCCGGATGAGTACCACCGAAGGTTGGGCTTTTGCAATCATCGCAGGCCTGGTAGGAGTGATTATTTTATGGTATTTTTTCAACGGCCTGTCGGCTGTGATTGCCATTATAAGCTGGTTTGTGTACGCATTCATGTACACTCCGCTGAAAAAAGTAAGTTCTTTGTCAGTAATGGTCGGAGCAATTCCTGGCGCATTACCATGCCTGATCGGCTGGACTGCGGGTCAGGATGAATTAAGTGCCGGCGGATGGATTTTGTTTGCAATTCAGTTTTTCTGGCAATTCCCGCATTTCTGGGCAATTGCCTGGATTGCTCACAACGATTACTCGAATGCAGGTTTTAAACTGATGCCATCAGTTGAAGGTCCTTCGAAGTACTCGGCCATCCAGTCGATCATTTATTCGCTTGTACTGCTTCCGGTAGGAACTTTGCCGTATTTGTCGGGCATGAGTGGCATAGTGAGTTTCTGGATTGTGCTTGCAGCAAATGTGTATATGATCTGGCTTTGTATTTCATTATACAGGCAAATGACCGTGAAAGCTGCAAGAAAGGTGATGTTTGGAAGTTATATCTACCTGGCGATCGTATTGATGGCATTGCTGGCAGATAAAATTGTGTAACAGATAAATTTTTAAATGTGATTAGTGCAACAGTGAGTACACAACGAAACAGGATTCATCCGCACAAATTCACTCTTTGGGTAGCGCTCGGCAGCATTATCATGATGTTTGCCGGCTTAACAAGCGCATACATCGTAAAGGGTAGTCAGCCTGAATGGGCAACCGTGGAAGTTCCATCGATATTTTATTATTCCACGGGTGTGATACTGATCAGCAGCATCACCGTTCAGATGGCACTCAAGGCGTTCAAAGAGAGAAGGATGAAAGCCTACAGGCGACTGATATCAATAACGGCCATTCTTGGAACGTTATTCATCATCATGCAGGTGGTGGGTTTCAGCCAGCTGTGGAATACAGGAGTGAACATGAGAGGTTCGGGAGCCGGGCAATTCCTGTATATCATTTTCGGGCTGCATGGCCTTCACGTGTTGGGAGGAGTGATAGCTCTGCTGAATATGTTCATCCGGGCTTATACGTCACGGGTTAGAAATTATAACCCGGTATCGGTTGAACTGGCAGCAACATACTGGCATTTTGTAGATCTTTTATGGATCTATTTGTTTGTGTTTTTTGTTTGGACGTCCTGACGTCCGGACCCGGACCGTAAAATTAAGTATTAAGATATTTTTACTATTATGGCAGAAGTAGCAACAGCAAGTCAAAAATGGTGGGGAGGTGGAAGAAGCCCGTTCAATGTGGAGTACGGAAAACTGATGATGTGGTATTTCCTTATGAGCGATGCCTTCACCTTCGGAGCATTCCTGATCTCTTATGGAACTATCCGCTTTGCAACCAACGCATGGCCCGATCCCAACCAGGTGTTCTCGTCTTTTCCTTTGATGGGGCATGCCCATCTGCCATTGGTATTTGTGAGTCTGATGACTTTTATCCTGATCATGAGTTCGGTTACGATGGTACTTGCGGTTGGCGCAGGTCACGCTAACGATCGTAAAGGCGTTATTAAATGGATGATCTGGACCATTCTCGGTGGTATTGCATTTCTTGCCTGCCAGGCCTGGGAGTGGACACACCTTTATCATCAGGGTGCATGGTGGGGTAGCAATCCTTTCCCGAACTATGATGGCACCCAGTCAACAACTAACTTTTCAAATTTCTTTTTTACGATAACAGGATTTCACGGTTTCCACGTGTTCTCGGGTGTTGTGATCAACATCATCATGCTGATCATGGCAATCAATGGCACGTTTGAAAGAAGAGGACATTACCTGATGATAGAAAAGGCCGGGTTGTACTGGCACTTCGTTGATCTCGTCTGGGTATTTGTATTTACTTGTTTCTACCTGTTCTAAAACTCAATTAAAGAATTTCACGATATGCAACATTCTCATGATCACGGGCACGGACACGATACGGCTACTGCACACGCGGAAGGAAATCATGGATTTGACACGAAAGCCATCTGGCGTACCTTCTGGATCCTTCTTATTATTACCTGCCTTGAACTGGCGGTAGGTATGTTCGTTGCGCCCCTGTTCCCGCACAATACGAAAATATGGTTTAACATACTGTACATCATATTCACAGCAGCAAAAGCTTTCTACATCATTGCTGAATTCATGCACCTTAAACATGAAATCAAAAACATGATCATGACCATCGCTGTTCCTGCTTTACTGTTTATCTGGTTTATCGGAGCATTCCTGTGGGATGGTAATTCATTCAAAAACCTCAGGCATACACTCGATCCTACAAAACGCGAAAGCCCCAAGCATATTCCCCCCGCAACTCAACATGGCGGAGAAGAGCATTTAAAGTAATGATCCGTAACTTTGCGGATCAATTTTAAATGTGAGTAAAAAAGCACTGCTGGGTTTGTGTATAGCAATCGTGCTTCCGCTCGTTAGTTACTTCATTGTGAAGACTGTAAGCGAAGACGCTGTGGTTGTACCAAAAAGATTTTTCTACGACTCCGTTGACAATAAGGTCGTGAACGGCAAAACGGTGACCGACACTATATGGCATTCTGTTGCCAATATTGAACTTGTCAA
Source organism: Bacteroidota bacterium (assembly GCA_023423015.1). Taxonomy (GTDB): domain Bacteria; phylum Bacteroidota; class Bacteroidia; order Chitinophagales; family Chitinophagaceae; genus Flavitalea. The sequence continues at coordinate 13,945 of JAFAGE010000049.1, read as the reverse complement.
TCAACTGGGGGATACTGTGTCACTCGACGACATGCAGGGCAACATCATCATTGCCGACTTCTTTTTCACGCGTTGCCCATCAATTTGTCCCACCCTCACCAAAAACATGAAGGAACTACAGGATGCGTTGAAAATAAAAGATGCGCGTAGAAGAATCGACGTGAGCTATGTCCGTTTTCTTTCCTTCAGCGTTGACCCCGAGAGAGATTCTGTTGAAGCGCTTAAAAAATATGCCGACCGCTTTGCAGTGAATCACGACACCTGGTGGTTGCTAACAGGCGACAAGAAAAAGATCTATGATTTTGCAATTGATGAGTTGAAGCTGGGTGTGCAGGATGGTGTAGGCGTGGACACGAACTTTATTCACTCTCAAAAATTTGTGCTGATCGATCGGGATCGCGTGGTGAGGGGTTACTACGATGGATTAGACAGCAATTCATTGTCGAAACTTGTAGAAGACCTCACCATTCTAATGCTCGAAAAAGACAGGAAGAAAAAACGAAAATTCTTTTGATATGCTTGAACCGGTTTTAGCTAAAAATGACAGGCGGGCCGGATGGCTGATTGCCATTGTTTCCGCAGTTATTTTCCTTGTTATAGTCTTTTTGTCAAGGATACAGATACCCGTTCCAGGAGATTTTGATCCGCACATCTTTGCACGCATAAATGCTGGTATCAATACTACGGTTTCAATCCTTTTAGTGTTAGGACTCGTCGCCATCAAGGGAAGAAAATACCTGCTGCACAAACGGTTTATGATTGCCGCCATGGTGTTGTCGATGCTTTTTCTGGTCTCTTATATTGCTCACCATCTTTTTGCCGGTGACACGCGGTTCGGAGGAGAAGGTTCTATCCGCTACGTGTATTATTTTATTCTTATCACACACATTATACTCGCTGCCATCATTCTTCCTTTTATCTTATTTACAACGTATCGCGCACTCATAGCAGAATGGCCTCGACATCGAAAGATTGCACGCGTCACATTCCCTATCTGGTTGTATGTGTCAGTTACGGGAGTGTTGGTTTACCTGATGATTAGTCCGTATTATTAGTAAATAGCGAATAGTGAAGTGAATGAAGGATCTAGAGATCATTGGGGTGCCAGAATACCTTTTCAAAATCCTTCACCTGGTTATTCACCACTATAATTTTTTCTTTTTCCAGTAAGCGCTGCATTTCTCCCGGATCCTGGAAATGTAAACGGCCACTGAGCATACCATTGCGGTTTACTACACGGTGTGCAGGCACTTTCAGTTTGGGATCATGTGCTGAATTCATTGCCCAACCTACCATGCGTGCCGACGATTTTGCTCCCAGGCATTCTGCGATAGCGCCGTAAGAAGTAACGCGACCTTTTGGTATTTGCCTTGCCACCTGGTAAACCAGGTCGAAAAATGATCCCTGTTTCCGGCCGGAGGGAGTAAGTGCCGGCAACTTGTCTGCAGAAGAACGCTTTCTACTTTTTGCCAAAGTTGTTCAGTTTTCGTTGCAAACGTAACATGGTTCGGCGTGGTTCCGGCACATTGCTGTAATCATATGGGCAATGGCGGCAGCCGTTGCCGCAGCAATAACCGCGGCTAAGTAAAAACTGTTCAGTAAAAACAGTTAACCCTTCCTCGTTTTTATACGATTCGGGTTCTTCGTCATCTTCGTACTGCTTCCTGTTCAATGATCATTTCTTTTAAAATGTCATCTTTCGCTTCGTCGAGGTCGCCGGTTAATGCAAAGCTGAGATAGTGGACACGGTTGCTCTGAGCAATGTCAAGACTTTCGTAATAGGTTTTAATCTTCAATTCTTCTTTGATGTCTGCTGAGGCGTATATATCGTCAACGTCTTCCAGCAAATCCAATCCATACAGCGAAATGACCGTCCTGGTGAAAGTATAAAGATCGGGAGAATCTGTTTTAAGATGGATGATACCGCCGGGTTTCAGAATGTTCCTGTATAGGCGCAGAAAGCGGGGATGAGTAAGCCGCTTCTTTGCTTTTGACATTCGCAACTGCGGGTCCGGAAACGTGATCCAGATTTCAGAAACTTCACCTGCCTGGAAATATTGATCAATTTTGTCTATCTGGCTTCTTAAGAATGCAACATTCTTAAGAACTTCCTGCAGCGCTTGCCTGGCTCCTACCCATATACGATTGCCTTTGAGGTCTACACCGACGTAATTGAACGATGGACGCAACCTGGCGAGACCTACCGCATACTCTCCTTTCCCACATGCGAGTTCAATAATAATAGGGTTCTCATTTCCGAAAAAGCTGCTCCACTTTCCCTGCATATGCACGGGATATTCAAGCACATTTTGAAAAGTTCTTATTTCCGCAAACCGTTGCAGCTTCTTCTGACCCATTGCGACAAATGTAAATTAATACCCGTGAAAACAGGCTAAATTCGCAGTTCAAAACAGAAACAATGAAACTGGCGACTAAGTTGATACATGGAGGAATTGAACCTGATCCATCAACAGGTGCAATCATGACACCGATATTTCAAACATCCACCTATGTGCAGGACGCGCCGGGCAAAAATAAAGGGTATGAATATGCGCGTTCCCAGAATCCAACCCGGAAAGTTTTAGAAGATGCTCTGGCAATTTCTGAAAATGCAAAATTCGGCTTGTCTTTCAGCAGTGGCGTAGCTGCTACCGATGCTGTTATTAAACTGCTATCGCCCGGGGATGAGGTTATTTGTGGAAATGATATGTATGGAGGTACCTATCGCCTTTTCACCAAAGTGTTTCAGAAATTTGGAATCAGATTTCACTATGTTGATATGTTCGATGTGAATAATATCGCGAAACACATCAACAACAACACTAAATTAATCTGGCTCGAAACACCTACAAATCCATTGATGAATGTGGTAGATATCTCGGCAGTTACATCAATGGTAAAAGGGAAGAAAATTGTTGTTTGCGTCGACAATACATTCGCATCTCCATATCTGCAGAACCCGCTTGACCACGGAGCCGACATCGTAATGCATTCCGCGACGAAGTACCTCGGAGGTCATAGCGACGTTATTCATGGTTGCCTTATGATGAATGATCCTGATCTACGCGAACAACTTTACTTCATACAGAAAAGTTGTGGCGCTGTTCCAGGCCCGCAGGATTGTTTTCTTGTACTGCGCGGATTGAAGACCCTCCATTTGCGTATGCAGCGCCATTGTGAAAACGGAGAACGAATAGCGAACTACTTACGCGAACATAAAAAAGTTGGTAAAGTATATTGGTGTGGCTTCGAAGACCATCCGGGATACAACATCGCAAAAAAACAAATGCGCGGATTCGGTGGAATGATGAGCTTTACCCTTGCCGATGACAGCGTTGACAAAGCAAACGCTCTTTTGTCGTCTACAAAGTTATTTGCACTGGCCGAAAGCCTCGGTGGTGTAGAATCATTAATTAATCATCCGGCCAGCATGACGCATGCCAGCATACCGCGCGAGGAAAGAATCAAGAATGGTTTGTCCGATTCGCTCATCAGGCTCAGCGTTGGTGTTGAAGATATTGATGATCTGATTGCTGATCTTGAACAGGCACTTGGCTAACAATGAAGGTTGATAAGGCCAGGTTGAAAGATTTCCTCGACCGGAAAGTTGAAGAATACAATCGACCATCATTTATCGTTACAGATCCCATCGCTGTAGCGCACTTGTTCTCTAAAAAGCAGGACATCGAAATTGCGGGTTTGTTTGCCTCCACGTTTGCCTGGGGGAACAGGACAACAATCATTCAGAAAGGCCGCCAGCTGATGGAGCTGATGGACAATAGTCCTCATCAATTCGTTTCAGAACATCAGGAAACGGACCTGAAACGTTTCGAGGGTTTCTGCCACCGCACATTCAACACCACGGACCTGCTTTACTTTATTTCATTTTTGCAACATCATTATTCCAATAGCAAAAGTTTAGAGTCTGCTTTCACAACACTCCAGGTGCAAGGTGGAAATGACATGGACAAGGTAAGAGAGCCTATAGAGAAATACCTGAACACATTCCACCACAATTTTTTTGCATTGGAGTACGCACCGCCGCGAACAAGAAAACATGTGGCTGCGCCCTATCGTAACTCTGCCTGCAAACGCCTGAATATGTTCCTACGGTGGATGGTTCGAAAGGACGGGAAAGGGGTGGATTTTGGATTGTGGAAACAGATTAAACCTTCTGATCTCATTTGTCCGCTCGATCTTCATGTGGCTCGTGTAGCGAAACGCTTTCAATTACTCGATCGTCCAAAGGCAGACTGGCTGTCGGCTGTGGAACTTACCCAGAATTTAAGAACATTCGACCGGAACGATCCGGCGAGATACGATTTTGCTTTGTTTGCGCTGGGCGTGAACGAAAAATTCTAAGTTCATACCTTTGAAAAAATTCATACTATGCCCGGATACGAAAAGTTTGGCGACGAAGAAAGGAAAGAAGTGAACGATGTGCTCTCTACCGGTATTCTGATGCGATTCGGATTTGATGGTGCGCGCAAAGGCATCTGGAAAGCCAAAGATCTGGAGGCGGCAATTAACCAGAAGTTCGGTTCAAAACACGCTCACCTGGTTTGCAATGGCACGGCTGCACTTACAACGGCATTGGCCTCTTTGGGTGTTGGATACGGCGACGAAGTAATAATGCCTTCGTTCACGTTTGTTGCTTCGTTTGAAGCGGTGCTTAGTGTTGGTGCAACTCCGGTATTAGTTGACATTGATGACTCGCTCACACTCGATCCGCAGGCGGTCCGGAAAGCAATCACTCCCCGAACCAAATGTATTATGCCGGTACATATGTGCGGGTCGATGGCGGATATGGATGCATTGCTGGCTATATGTAAAGAAAAAGGTTTGCTTCTGCTTGAAGATGCCTGCCAAAGTATCGGAGCTTCCTACAAAGGAAAGTATCTTGGAACTATTGGTGATGCAGGAACTTTTTCGTTTGATTTTGTAAAAACAATGACCTGTGCAGAAGGTGGGGCAGTATTGACCAATAGCGAAGAAACATATATTAACGCCGACGCATACAGTGATCACGGCCACGACCATAAAGGGGTGGATCGGGGTGCAGACCTGCATCCTTATCTCGGGTATAATTATCGTATCTCAGAATTGCATGCAGCAGTAGGCCTGGCGCAGATACGAAAGCTGGACGGTTTTTTAGCAATGCAGAAAAAAAACCATGCTCAGCTTAAATCTATACTCGAACAAATTCCAGGTATAACTTTTCGGAGAATCCCGGATCCTGAGGGAGATAGCTGCACGTTCCTGAGTTGGTTTCTTCCCGATGAATCGGCAACGCAGGCCGTTGTTGAGGAGTTGAAGACTCGTAACATCCTTGCCGGCAATTTCTATTGGTACAATAATAACTGGCATTACATACGCAAATGGGATCATCTTAAAAATGCAAGATTGCTGAACCCTCTTCATCCTGAACACAAGGAAGCCGTAATCGCCCAGTCAAATAAAAACTTCTCTGCAAGCGATGCGATCATGAGCCGTTGCATATCTACATCAATCAGTATTGCGTGGACAGAATCCCAAATCAGGGAAAAAGGCGAGGGCATTGTTGCTGCAGCAAAGAAGGTGTTGGTTAAAGAACCTGCCTGATCTTTATTTCCCTTCCAGGTAGTTACATTGTTCGAGAGAACCTACGCGGATCCGTATCGGTATTCTAACTGCCTTTTCGAGTCGTATTTCCTGTCGGCAAACAAAACCGAGAGTATTTACATAATGATTACTGCTGACCAGGTTGAATTTGGCAAGCCTGGTAGTATCGCTATCCGTATTGAGCCTTATGCCGGTTATGTTGTTGGGCAGCACTATTTTTTGAGCTAAGGAAAATTGCCCAATAAAACTCAACGCCAACACAATAATAAATTTTAACAGTGTAGAGTGCACCCCTGATCAATTTGTTGTAAATTTACGGCCTGATTTTTGTGGAATGCGCACCTTTTTTAAAAAAAACAGTCGCCGTTCCATCTTAACCGTAGAAAGATTATGGCACTGAGTCAGAGTTTACAGCAAAAGCTTCTCCAGAAGCTATCGCCACAGCAGATTCAGCTGATGAAGTTGCTGCAGGTACCGACTGCGAACCTGGAAGAGCGGATTAAGGAGGAATTGGAAGAAAATCCGGCTCTTGAGCAATCGGAAGAAGACTACGACGACCAGTTCGACGAGAACAAGGATGAATTTGAAAGTAGCACCGATGAAGAGTATGATTCTGAAGGGTCGGAAGACGAATATGATAATATCGATATCAGCGACTACGTGATGGATGACGACGGCGAGATTGCTGAATACAAGATGCGCGACGACAACTATCCCGAAGCTGACGAGAATAAAACTATTCCCTATAAAATTCAAACTTCATTTCACGAGCACCTGCAGGAACAGCTGGGCATGTTGAAGCTGGACGATAAGCAGAAGAAGATTTCGGAGCAGATCGTAGGAAGCATAGATGATGATGGTTACCTGCGGCGCGAAACCGCAGCTATTGTAGATGACCTCGCCTTCAGGCAGAATATAGAAAGCAATGAGGAAGAAGTGGAGGCGGTGATCCGTATGATCCAGCAGTTCGATCCTCCCGGGGTAGCCGCCCGCAATCTGCAGGAATGTTTGCTGCTTCAATTGGACCGCCATAAGCACCAGAAGAAGGAAGTTGAAATGGCCATCGATGTACTCACACAATATTTCGATGAGTTTACCAAGAAGCATTATGACAAAATTCAGCGTGGCCTTAACCTTTCCGACGACCAGCTGAAAGACGTTATTAACCAGATAATCCGGTTAAATCCTAAGCCGGGTGGAAATCATTCCGATATCAATAAGGCTGAGAGTTATGTTGTGCCAGATTTTTTCATTTTTAACAATGGAGGCAAACTGGAACTTACTCTCAATTCGAAAAATGCGCCCGACCTTCGGATCAGCGAAGGATACAAAGACATGCTTCGTGATTACGATAAGGGAAGCAAGAAAGACAGACGTCAGAAAGAAGCAGTATTGTTTATCAAACAAAAGATTGATGCGGCAAAGTGGTTCATCGATGCTATCAAGCAGCGTCAGCATACACTGTCGAGCGTGATGGAAACTATCATGGAGTACCAGCGTGAATTTTTTCTTACCGGCGACGAAACAATGCTTCGTCCGATGATTCTGAAAGATATTGCGGAGCGAACTGGTCTTGATATATCCACCGTAAGCCGTGTTGCGAACAGCAAATTTGTTCAGACTGAATTCGGAACTTATCGCTTGAAGTTTTTCTTCAGTGAATCGCTGAGTACGGAGAGCGGCGAAGAAGTATCAACGCGTGAAGTGAAAAAAATTCTCAGCAATTTCATTGAAGGCGAGAGCAAGAAAAAGCCATTGAGTGATGAAAAGCTCACCGAGCTACTCCAGGAAAAAGGCTATAACATCGCGCGCCGTACAGTAGCCAAATACCGCGAGCAATTAAATATACCTGTAGCCAGGTTGCGGAAGGAGTTGTAAATGGCCGATGAAGCTATCATAATACCACCCGCGATGAACCAGAGAACTGCAGCTGGTTTACGGGTGCCGGCACAGATAATTTCTGTTTTATTCCATCCGATATTTATTCCGGTTTATGTAACAGCTTTTGTGCTGTTTGTGCATCCCATGTTGTTTGCGGGTTATGATGAAGGACGTAAGCTGCGCCTGTTGGCGACCGTATTTGTTAATCTTACCTTGTTGCCGGCTGTTACCGTCTTCCTAAGCTGGCGCCTGGGATTTATCGGCGGCATTCAACTGAAAACCCAGCGGGATAGAATTATTCCACTTGCTGCAGCAATGATATTTTATTTCTGGTGCTGGTTTGTGCTAAGGAATTTCATTGAGATACCTGAAATATTCCGCGATTTTTTATTCGGTAGTTTTCTCACCATAATAGCCGGTTGGCTCGCCAATATTGCTTACAAGGTAAGCCTGCACACTCTTGCCGCTGGCGGAATGGTGGCGTTCATGTTTATTCTTCTATACAGCATCGAAGATGGTGCTGCCTGGTATTTTGCGGTAGCGATACTGGTGGCTGGCCTGATATGTACTTCGCGTATGCTTGTATCGGCTCACAGTCCATTTGAGATTTATTCGGGGTTGGTTATTGGGATTCTTTGCCAGCTAGCCGCGATAGTTGTTTAATCCAAGAGGCAGAGCTAAAAACCAGGGTCAATATGAGGTTTTCCTCAGAATTTGTCCCGGATTTTCCCTAAAACTCTTAGTTATTTTCTGCTAAATAAATTAGTGTTGATAAGATAATTTTCTCTACATTTGACAAACATTTACTTTACCCATTAAATAGAAATACATGTCAAACGCAAATACAAATAGCGAGAAATTCAAGGCGCTTAAGCTGACGATGGACAAAATCGACAAGGATTTTGGAAAGGGCAGCGTGATGATGATGAATGAGAAGTCTCAGGATGCGATGGAAGTGGTGTCAACCGGTTCGATCGGGTTGGATTCAGCTTTAGGGATTGGCGGTTTGCCGAAGGGAAGGATCGTTGAAATCTACGGGCCGGAGTCTTCTGGTAAAACAACAATTGCCATCCATGTAATCGCAGAGGCGCAGAAGAAGGGAGGAATGTGTGCGATTATCGATGCGGAACATGCGTTCGACAGTATATATGCAAAGAAGCTGGGTGTAGATGTAGATAATCTGCTGATCTCTCAACCCGATTATGGTGAGCAGGCGCTGGAAATTGCCGATAGGCTGATATTGTCAGGTGCCCTGGATGTTGTGGTAATTGATTCAGTAGCGGCACTGGTACCAAAGGGTGAACTGGAAGGTGAAATGGGAGATAGCAAGATGGGCTTGCAGGCAAGGTTGATGTCGCAGGCTTTGAGAAAGCTTACTGCAACGATCAACAAGACCAACACCATCTGTATTTTCATCAACCAGCTGCGTGAGAAGATCGGTGTGATGTTCGGAAATCCCGAAACTACTACCGGTGGAAATGCATTAAAATTTTATGCTTCCATTCGTCTTGATATTCGCCGTATGAGCCAGATCAAAGATGGCGATGAGGCAGTAGGAAACCGTGTTAAAGTGAAAGTGGTGAAGAATAAGGTTGCGCCTCCATTCAGAGCTGCTGAATTCGACATCGTTTTCGGTGAAGGGATTTCGAAGAATGGTGAGATTATCGACATGGGTGTGGAACTGAACATCATTCAGAAGAGTGGATCCTGGTTCTCATACAATGGCGATAAACTGGGGCAGGGTAGAGAAACAGTGAAGCAGCTGATGCACGACAATCCTGAGCTCGCAGCAGAAATAGAAGGAAAAATTCGCGAAAAACTGAAAGAATTACAGGAAGCCTAAGCTTTCACAAGTTATATAGCAGTTAAGAAGATAAATGTTGGGTTAGTTCAGTTTCAGGGGTCCTAAGGACCCCTGATTATTTTATGATTTTGCCCCCGCCTACGCTAAAGCTTACGCTGATGCTTCAGTGTAGGTGCACGGCGGACAAGTCTGTCTTTGCCTACTCTGCTCCTTTTTGATTATCTGAATAAACCTGCGCGTTTCTTGAAAAACTCTCTTCAAGTGAGATGAGCGTTTCGGTGCGCTCGATTCCTTTTATTTTCTGCAGCTGGTCGTGCAGTACATAACGAAGTTGGTTGATGTCTCGACAAATAACTTCAGCAAACATGCTGTAATTACCGGTTGTATAGTTGAGGCGAACTATTTCCGGGATGCGGTGCAGTTCTTTGGCAACAACATCATAAAGCGAACTTTTTTCAAGATAAATTCCGATGAATGCTATAACATCGTACCCCAGAAGCTTGAGTTCAACGCTCAGCCGGGTGCCTTTGACAATACCAGCTTCTTCAAGTTTCTTAATTCTTACATGGATAGTACCTCCGGAAACAAAAAGTTTCTTACCGAGGTCTGCATAGGAAATCTCGGCGTCTGTCATCATTTCCTGGATGATCTGGAGGTCGAGTTTATCGAGGTTTAATTTCTGGGTCATTGAGAGCAGTAGATTTGGAAAATGTTAAGTGATAAGGCAAATATTTGAATATTATCTAAAATTACAAAATTTTTCTTCGAAGATGTGTAAGTAAAGCGGGATTTCTTTAATTTTGTGTTCACAACAGTTCTTTTAAAGTATTCAAGATTGTGGAGTGATGGAACTTTTGGCAGACATGCCCTCTTCTCTCGGGGGTGAGGATCACGGGATAAACGTTGTGTAATGCCGCTTCGGGTAACCGGGGCGACTGGGGTTGACCACCTATAGAACATTGCGCTTCAGCTAACCGCCTCGTGGAGGTTCGAGTCCTCCCTCTACAGCGATAAAGGCCTTCAGATTAGTTGGTTTCAACTGATTCGGGGGCCTTTGTTATTTACCCGCTTTTCATTTCCCTTTTAGTAATTCTCATAACCTTCTTTCAGTTCGTCTTAATAACCTTGCGTCATTAGTTGAAAAGAATGTCGCTTTGCTATCTACTCCTTCACCTGCAAGGCATCGCGCAAGCCATTGCCCAACATGTTAAATGCCAGAACAAGAATCATTATCGCAAACCCCGGCGCCAATGCCAGCATCGGATTTTGTGTGATGATGAAATTGTAGTTTTCTTTTATCATCAATCCCCAGCTTGGCTGCGGCGGCTGCACCCCGACACCAAGAAAACTCAACCCTGCTTCTATTACAATTGCAGATGCAAAATTGGAAGCAGCAATTACGATGATCGGCCCGGCAACATTCGGGAGAATATGTCGCACGATTATACGCGATGAGGAAAAACCCAATGCTCTGCCGGCTTCGACATAATCAAGTTGTTTGATGGACATTACCTGTCCCCGAACAAGGCGTGCAACATTTACCCAGGTAGTTAATCCGATGGCAATAAATACCTGCCAAAAGCCTTTTCCAAGCAGTAGAGTGAGCGCAAATACTAGCAGTAATGTAGGAATGCTCCACACCACATTGATCAGCCACATTATGATGTCGTCAACGGCTCCTCCAAAGTATCCGGATAAGGAACCAAGCAACACTCCGATTACTACTGAAATAATAACAGTAACCAATCCCACTGCCAGGCTCACCCGAACACCTACGATTAACCTGCTGAGGATATCACGTCCAAATTTATCAGTACCCAGGTAAAATTTTCTTTTTACAATATGCGACGCGGTATCGTTCGAAAAAAGGCTTCTTCTGTACGCCTGTCTTTCCGATACATCTTCATCTATAAAACGATTGACAATCACGCTATCGCTCCGCCATTCATACGAAGTAATCGGAATATAGTCGTGCGTTTCAGCAGCGCCAAACAAAAGCCTTTCAAAAAAGCCGCTGCGATGAATATTGCCTGGCTGTTGCACTTTCAGGAATGTTGCAGTGAATCCGGGTTTGCGTCCACCAATTTCCACTGTCATGCGGTTCGCATTCGGAGAACTATCCGGGCTGATAAAATATGCAAAAGCTGCCATGACCAGGCAGAGGATAATAACTATCATTCCGGCTACTGCAGTTTTATTTTTTCGTAGCCGCTTCCATGCGTTTCGTTCGGAAGGGGGAATGGTCATGTGGAAATTTACTGCTTTAAGAGTTTTGTGCGTCCTACATTTTTAACTGTGCGCGATTTCCACCTGTACGAACCAAAACGACCAAACCAGCCCGCAATCGTTGTGTACACGATATGCATGGGCTGCAAAAAAGGAAAAAGTATCAAAAGTTTTTTTTGATTGAAAAACGATGCGACAGAATAAACAAAAGGTAATTCAATCACGGTCTTCATCATCAGAAGTAGGATCAGCAACCAAAGATATTTCGGATAAAAAAACACAGCTACAGCAAACCCGGCGAAGAATATGTTTACTGCATACGTTAGCAACAATGTGTAGAAGATACGTTTGTCGTTGTAGTGCACTGCCTTACTTGACCATCTGATTCGTTGATGAAGAAAACCGGCCAGCGTCGGCTCAGCAGGTGTAGCTACTATTGCACCCTTACTCTTCAGGTAAAACACTTTGTCGGGATAAGCCTGGAAAACTTTATACATCAACAACATATCATCTCCTGAAGGAATGTGATCAATCTCTTCAAATCCTCCCACCTGCATAAAGGCTTCTCTATCGTATGCGAGATTGGCCCCATTGCACATGCAATGAAGTCGACCTGATACTGCTGCACCGGTTATCCCTTGCAAGGCCAGGAAATCAAGCACCTGGAATACAGAAAACAAACCTCTGCGAGGCAGCATCTTCACCGGTGCCGCAATAAACTTTGCGCCGGTATGACGGAAGAAGTTTGACAGGGTAATTAGCCATAACGGATGATGAACACAATCGGCATCGGTTGTAACTATCATGTTTCCCTTTGCTTTGCCCACCGCAAAAGCAATTGCCGCCTTTTTCCCGGATCCTGTGTCGGGCAGGTTAATCGCGTTGATTTTGAATTTTCCGGCGGCAAGGGATGATAACAGTTGCCATGTGTCATCGGTTGAATGGTCGTTTACAACGAAAATTTCAAGAAGATCTGCAGGATATTCGAGAGAATAGAGGTCTTCTACCAACCTGGCTATCTGCTTTTCTTCGTTACGCACTGGTATAATCAGTGTGATACTTGTATGCGACAAATTATTATCCGGACCCCGGAAGTCCACCTCTTCCAGCTTGTCCCATGCCTTATTGTAGGTGGTAATCAGCCAGGTATAGCCAAGCATCAGGAGCAGAAAAAATACCAGAAATATCGCCATTCGGTGTATTGGAACTTAAAGATAAAAATATTAAGTTTGGATAGTTGTATAAACAACTATATGTCAAACAACCAATTCAGAAGGGGTGAACTGTACAGTTTCATTACCGGCAAAGCATCGATAGCGGTAGCAAGGAGATTGCAAAGAAAGTTCAACCAGGCAGGACTGAACATTACGATAGAACAATGGAGTGTGCTTTGCCAGCTTTGGAAAGAGGACGGAAGCAGCCAGCAGGAACTATGTAACAGGACTTTCCGGGACAAGCCGAGTATTACGCGGCTGGTCGACAACCTGGAGCGGCTGCAGCTGGTGCAAAGAGTACCGTCGGAATCCGACAGGCGAATAAACCTGGTGCATCTCACCAGGCAGGGACAAAAGCTCGAGGAGCAGACGATGCACCTTGCAGAAGAAACACTGAACGAAGCGCTCAATGGAATAAGTACAGAAAACATCAATCTCTGCAAAGAGATTTTACAGCGTGTGTACGAGAACGTGAGTGAGACCTGAAACGGCAAAGTTGATCAAACTTTCAATCTAGTGCTATGGCAGATACAACCACAACCACAACAATTAAAGGCGGAGAATGGCTCATCCGCGAAAGTGCAGCCTCTGAAACTTTTATTCCTGAAGACTACAACGAGGAGCAGCAGATGGTAAAAGACATGTGTGCTACTTTCCTGGAATCGGAAGTATTGCCCGTGCTCGACCGGATAGATAAGCTCGAAGAAGACCTAATGCCATCATTGATCCGGAAAGCCGGTGAACAAGGGCTACTGGGCGTTTCGGTGCCGGAAGAATACAATGGTTTAGGTAAAGATTTCATTACCTCTACATTGGTGAATGAAGGTCTTGGAGGAGGATTTTCATTCTCGGTTGGAGTGTCGGCACATACGGGTATAGGTACTCTTCCTATTTTATACTTCGGAACAGAAGAGCAGAAAAAGAAGTACATCCCAAAGCTTGCAACAGGAGAATGGAAAGGCGCCTATGGCCTGACAGAGCCGAATAGTGGAAGTGACGCACTCGGTGCTAAAACTACCGCAACGTTAAGTGCCGATGGAAAACACTACCTGTTAAACGGGCAAAAGTGCTGGATTACAAATGGCGGATTTGCGGACGTGTATACGGTTTTTGCGAAGGTTGACGGAACACAGTTCACTGCCTTTATTGTAGAGCGTGGTTTCGAAGGATTTACCCAGGGTCCCGAAGAACATAAGATGGGTATCAAGGGGTCGTCTAC
>JAFAGE010000040.1 GCA_023423015.1 Bacteroidota bacterium | reverse complement strand
TTGCCAAAGAGATCCGGATAATAGTTACGAACAAAACCTACGCAGGAAGCGCTGGGTGCTACGACATAATCAGCTCCTTTGAAATCTTTAAGAAACTTCGTGCATACTTCTTTAGAATCGTCGCGAAAACCGGCATTGAAAGCGGGTTGGCCGCAACAGGTTTGTTCTACATTGTATTCAACGTTGCAGCCTGCTTTTTCAAGCACTTTCACCATGTTGAATGCGGTGCCTGGGTATAGCTGGTCTACAAAGCAGGGAATGAATAATTGTACGGTCATTCGTTGTCGCACGGTTTCGGTTGAGAAATGGCGCGAACGAGGTTAATCATTTTGATGGTGGTAATACCTGCTTCTTCACCCTTGTGGCCATGCGAGCCTCCAAGGCGTTCTTCAGCCTGCTGTGGTGTATCGAGTGTAAGAACTCCGAAAATCACCGGAACAGGAAGCGTGAGATTAAGCTGGGTGATGCCATCGGTTACTGAGCGGCATACATATTCGAAGTGGGGAGTGCCACCGCGAAGAACGCATCCAAGAGCAATAAAGGCCTGCGGACGATCGTCGCGGTATTTGTGGAGCGACCAATATTTCTGGATGGCGAAAGGAATTTCAACTGCCCCGGGAACGCGCAATACCTGGATAGAAGATATGCCGTGTTCGCGAAGCATGTGTTTGCATCCCTTTTCCAGTTCGTCTACTATGGCGCCATTCCAGTCGGTGCGTACAATAATCACACAGGCATCCTTTGAGGAGATGCCTGTCATTGAATAAAGCTGGCTGTCGGATACCTGCGCCATTAAGTATTTAAATTATTAGTCGTGTCTGCTCACCGCTCTTACTGCACATTACTCTACTGCACCGAGGCGGGCAAGGTATTTGTCAATTTCTACTCCACGTTCGCTATTGGAGTATTTGTCTTTGATGATCCGGAACATTTCAATAGCCTCGTTTGTTTTCCCGGTTTCCTGGTATAACAATCCGGCGCGGAAAAGATATTCTGGCGAGCTGTTGTTGTCGTCGGGGAAGAGGGTACCGGCTTTACGGTATTGTTCGATGGCTTCTGCTTTCTTACCAGTTTCGGCGTAAGCATCTCCAAGCAGGCCGGTTGCGCGAACCTGCACCAATTTATCGCTGGTAGAAAAATCTTTCAGGTATTTGATGGCGTTGTTGAAATCGCCAAGTTTCATGTAGCAGGCAGCTGCATAAAATTTGGCGAGGTTTGCAGCTTTGGTGCCGCCGTGGCGCGAAATGATGCGGAGAAATCCGGCGTTGCTACCATCGCCATTCAATGCAAGACGGGCAGAATCCATGCGGTAGTAGTTTTCTGCTTTCCACATTGCTTCAGCGGCTTTTGCTTCTTCGGGGCCTTTAAAATATTTGTCGTATGCAAAATATCCTCCTACAATCAATACCAGGGCGGCGATTCCGTACACAATGAATTTGCTGTATTTTTCCCA
Organism: Bacteroidota bacterium; assembly: GCA_023423015.1. Classification (GTDB taxonomy): domain Bacteria; phylum Bacteroidota; class Bacteroidia; order Chitinophagales; family Chitinophagaceae; genus Flavitalea. The sequence goes on along the minus strand of JAFAGE010000040.1, from coordinate 5,819 downwards.
GAAAGGAGCATTGTATTGCGCGCGTGCTGGAGCGGTTCTGGCAGGCGTATTTTTTTCTTCAGGATGCTTGACTTCGTTAGCCATTATAGTTCAGAATGTAATTTGTAGATGAGGTTTAATCGACAATAAACGGATAATCCTGTTGCTGGTAAATATCTTTCAGCACTTCGTCTTCAGCCGGCCATGGTGATTCTTCCGCAAATTTAACGGATGCAGCAACGGTTTCGCTCACGCGTTTATCGATTGCGGCAATCTCTTCGTCGGAAGCAAGCTTATTGGATTTGATCGTTTTCAGCACCTGCTGAATCGGATCTCTTTGTTTGTACTCTTCAACTTCTTCCTTGGTGCGGTATTTCTGTGGGTCAGAAATCGAGTGACCTTTGTAGCGGTAGGTTTTAATTTCGAGAAGTGTTGGTCCACCGCCTTCGCGTGCTCTTTTCACAGCGCGGGCTACGGCTTCGTGTACAGCTTCTGCGCTCATTCCATCAACAGAATCGCCGGGCATTTCGTAGGCGTCGGCCAGTTTGTAGATGTCAACCACGTTGCTGGTGCGTTCTACCGAAGTACCCATCGCGTAGTTATTGTTTTCGCAGATGAAGATTACCGGAAGTTTCCAGGTCATTGCGATGTTGAACACCTCGTGCAACATTCCCTGGCGGGCAGCTCCGTCGCCGAAGAATGTGAGTGAAACATTGTCGGTACCCTTATACTTTTCAGCGAAAGCGAGTCCTGCCCCGGTGCCGATCTGGGCACCAACGATGCCATGGCCGCCGAAGAAGAACACATCTTTACCAAAGAAGTGCATACTTCCTCCCTTTCCTTTGGCGCAACCGGTGGCTTTACCATACAGTTCGGCCATACAGCTGTTAGCGCTTACGCCTTTAGCCAGGGCGAGCCCATGGTCACGGTAGGCTGTGATGAAAGGATCTTCCTGCCTGGTAGCTGTCATACAGCCGGCAGCAATAGCTTCCTGACCCACATAAGCGTGGAAAAATCCACGGATCTTGCCTTCCATTTTATACTTCTCTTCTGCCATCAGCTCAAACTGGCGAATCAGCTGCATGAGCTCGTACCAGTACAGGTATGTTTCCTTTGAAAATTTAAGGGCCACTTTTTTCGAAATTTGAGCGGCAAAGATAAGGGTATAGGCGCAATATCCCGTATAAATGCCTTCCTGTATCTTGCACAGGTTGTTGCAACTTAACTCCATAACATTCACCCAGTTCAAAAACTATGTTCACCGGCATTTCGACTTCAGTTCGCGTGTGGTTGGCATAAGCGGACCCAACGGCGTTGGCAAGACGAACCTGCTCGATGCAATCTACTACCTGTGCTTTACCAAAAGCTACTTCAGCCGGTCGGATGTGCAGAACGCCCTTAGTGGCAGTGCCGGCTTTCGCGTGGAGGGTGAGATGGTAAAGACGGGCGATCCGTTCCGTATAGTGTGCATTTTGCGCGAAACCGGCAAGAAGGAGTTTGTTGTGAATGAAGAGGCATACGACCGCTTTGCCCGCCACGTGGGCAATTTTCCCTGTGTATTCATCGCGCCCGATGATGTCCGGATCATCACCGAAGGAAGCGAAGAGCGCAGGCGATATATTGATGCACTCCTCTCCCAGCTCGACGCCGAATACCTGCAGCGACTCATTCAGTACAACCGGATTCTTCAGCAACGCAATAGCTATCTGAAATCGCTCGCGGAAAACAGGATGCAGGATACAGGATTGCTGGATGTGTACGATGTGCAGCTGGCACAAAACGGATCGTACATCTTCGACAAACGAAAACACTTGCTGAATGATATAATCGGCGAGGTACAAAGTTTCTATTCACAGATCGCCGGCTCGCAGGAAGAGATTGTGCTTTCATACGAAAGCCAGCTGCACAATACCGGCTTTGAGCAATTGGTGCGGAACAACCGGGAACGCGACCGCATGATGCAACGAACAACTGCCGGTATCCACAAAGACGATATTCAAATCAATCTTGCAGGAGCTTCGTTCAAAAGCATTGCTTCACAGGGGCAGCGTAAGAGTTTATTATTTGCGCTGAAACTTGCGGAGTTTAAAATGCTGAAAGAAACGAAAGGATTTGCACCGATACTGCTGCTAGACGACGTATTCGAGAAACTCGATGCAGGCAGAATGCACAACCTGCTGGATTGGGTTTGTTTAAAAAATGAAGGACAGATTTTTATTACCGACACACACCGGGAAAGAATTGCGAAACATTTGCAGGATGTAGGAGTCGATTTCCAGGAATTACTTCTCGAGAGTTAATTACTGTATTACCACTTCACTGACTACGTTTTCACCAAGCGCTTCATTAACACGTTGTATGATTTTAGGTTTCTGGTAATTCAGTTCCTGTTTGAGCGGAGCGACAGTCGTATTTATATATAATGTCTTACCATGAATACTGATTTTGTCGGTGTAGCGTGCTATGGTTTTTCCCATTAGTTTTTCCCACACGTCTTCAATCTGCAATGCCTGCAGCGAACCTTTCAACCTGCTCTGGTTGAGGAACTGCTTCATTGCATCGCCCAAGGAGTATTCGCCCATGTGGCAAATATATCAATTCGTGGTGCGTTGTTGCGCGTTGTTTATTCACTTTCTGATACGCGGATCAACAATACCGTAGACGATATCGGCCATAATACCTATCACGATAAAGAAGAAAGATGAAACCAGCACAGAACCCATCACAACGGGGAAGTCGAGGTTTTCGAGCGCATCAACGGTCACTTTGCCGATACCTTTCCAGCCGAAAATAAATTCAACAAAAAAGGCGCCGGCGAGCAGTTCAGCAAACCATCCTGTGATGGCAGTGATCACAGGGTTCAGCGCATTGCGCAATGCGTGTTTCCAGATCACCACTCTCCTGCTGAGGCCCTTTGCATATGCCGTTCGAATATAGTCCTGGTTCAAAACGTCGAGCATTGCGCTCCGGGTAAGCTGTGTAATAATCGCCATTGGCCTTATTCCTAGTGTGAGCGCCGGAAGGATGAGATTCTGTAATTGCAGTTGCCTGCCTTCAAAAGGGTCTGTGTCGAACAAACTTCCCGTCATACTTAATCCCGTGACATCGCTCCAGACAAAACCGAGGAGATAAGCGATTACGATGCCCATAAAGAATGAGGGCGCCGATATGCCTAGAACAGACGCGAAGATTGCGGAGCTGTCCATCCACGTACCTTTTTTAACTGCGGCAAGCACACCAAGCGGGATGCCCAGTGCTACTGCGATGATCATTGCAGCGATAGCGAGGATGATGGTTCCCGGCAATGCTTCTGTGAGCACCTGCCACACTTCCCGGCGCGATTGATAACTTCTGCGCAGGTAAGGGAGTTTCACTCCTACTTTGGTATCTCGTCCCACAAACCATCCGCTAAGTTTTTTCTGTTCGATTTCTTCAGAAGTATGGATGCCGATGGGAGAAACATCGTTCAGGTAAGAAACAAATTGTTTCCACTTGGGTTGGTCGAGGTATAATTCACGACGAATATTTTCCTGCGTTTTTGGATCTGCAGATTGACCGATAACGAGTCTTGCCGGGTCGCCGAATCCCTGGAACAGAAAGAATACCACTACTACCACACCGGCCATTACCAGTACGCCATACAATATTCTTTGTAAGAGATACCTGAGCATCTATTGTTGAGGCAGTTGTTCAATGCGTTTGAGTGCTTCATCAAAATCGTTAAAAGCCCATTTGGCTACGATGGTTCCACCATTGATTAGGAACAGCGTAGGATTTACTCTTGCTGCCGTTTTAATCGCGGTGCCATCGCTGCGTAGAGGAAACAACGAAGGGAAAAAGTTTCTGTCGCCGGCTTCTACTTCCAGGTTGGTCACCAGGAAAGCGGGAACATTTTTCTCCTTTGCTTTGTTGGTGATGCTGTTCATCATGTTCGACCAGTCGCCACGTTCATATCCATCTTTAATAAACAGAAAAATCTTATTTCCCGGTTCGCTGAGTAAAGCAATGGTTGTGTCGTTTCCATTCAGTGTTTGTAGTGAGAAGTCCCGGATAGCTGCTACCGCATTTCCTTTGCGGACAATTTTGTCTTCCCGTTTCACGAAAGTGTACGAGTCGTCAAAATCTTCCGGAAACTGATCGGCTGTAAAGCTGTACTGCTTGCCTGCTTTTTCGTAGGTGAAGACAATCACTGTGCTATCCGGAATGGATCCCGGGGGTGCTTTCATTTTCTCCGGAATGTTATTTCCAGGTTTGTATGGAAGGCAGTCAACGATGGGCAAATGATGCAATACATAGAATTGCAGGCCAACAGAAGCTATCACCGACAACGCCAGGATAATAAAAGCACTACGCGGGCGCATGACAGGTCTTATACGATTGCGATACGGAAAGATGAATAATATCAGACCAAGCAGTATGATATCCTTAATGAACGAATGATGTGCCTGCAACGGAATGCAGTCGCCAAAACATCCGCATTCGCGAATCTTTCCTGAGAATAAAGCGTATCCTGTGAGAAATGTGAAAAATAAAATAAGCAGAAGCAACAACCAGCTGAACAGCCGCATCTTCCACCCTATGAGTACTGCCACACCCGCAACGATCTCAAACACGATCATGAGTATGGATAACGTAATAGTGTACTGGTTAAAACCATGCAGGTTCCAGACCTCAAAAAACTCCTGCATCTTATAACTGAGGCCGAGTGGGTCATTGGCTTTTATAAGACCTGAAAAGATGAACAATACACCTACGATGATTCTTGCTATGTTGACAAATATCTTCATGATGATTCAGGGCATCTATTTGCCTGCGCCCATAATTAGTGCAAATAGTGAGTAGTTAATAATGTCGTAATAGTTGGCATCGAGCCCTTCGCTGATGATGGTTTTTCCATCGTTGAGGATGATCTGTCGCATACGCATCAGCTTCATCAGGATGAGGTCTACAAAACTCTCCTGGCTCATGCTTCTCCATGCTTCGCCATAATCGTGATTTTTCCTGGTCATCAGGTTGCGTGCGTCACCGATGTATTTATTATATAGAGGTTCCACCCTATTCAGAGGGATGTCTTCTACTTCATCTTTACCCAGTTCGAGCTGAATGAGGCCGATAACGCTATAGTTCACCATTCCCCTGAATTCGTCGAGAATGTTATCGGCTACGAGTTGAGTTCCTTTTTCCTGGATGGTACGAATTCTCTGGGCTTTGATGAAGAGCTGGTCGAGAATGGAAACGGGGCGCAGCACTCGCCACGAGGTGCCGTAATCCCGGGTTTTGTCAATAAAAATCTTCCTGCACGAATCTGCGGCAGTGTTATATTGTTCTAACGTATTGTTCATTAAGGGAAAAGCTGTTTGTACGGTTGTAGTAATTTTCCTCAATTTTATTGGTCAAATGTAAATATAACCCGTCAATGTTCACGTTAAACTGCAATGGAAGGCTGTTGGTAGCCGAAAGGCCGCTGGTAATGGGAATCATCAACCTGACCCCGGATTCATTTTTTGAGGGCAGCCGGGCAGGCGGAGTGGATGCAGTGTTGCGACATACCGAGCAGATGTTGAAGGAAGGAGCAGACATCATCGACATAGGTGCCCAGAGTACGCGGCCAGGTTCAGATATGCTGACGGCCGATGAAGAGCTCTCCCGGATTGCGGCAGTGATTGACGTGGTTACCGATAAATTCCCTGAAGCGCACTTTTCGGTGGATACTTTTTATGCGCGCGTGGCTGAAGTTTGTGTTTCTGCAGGTGCGTCGATGATAAACGATATCAGCGGGGGGCAGATAGATCCTGAACTGATCAGTACCGTTGCGAAGCTTCACGTGCCTTATGTATGCA
>JAFAGE010000009.1 GCA_023423015.1 Bacteroidota bacterium | reverse complement strand
GATGAAAGGCGTTGCGAAGTTTTTCCCTGAAGCATCCGCTGCTGCGCGTTATAATCCGGTGTGCAAACGGATTGTTCCTGGTGAGGTAATGCATCACGTCATCGCAATTGCCAACAATATAAACGCGGGCGTGTTTTGAAAGTTCACGTACCAGCAGGACGTTGATCAGAATTTCACCGGCATTGGAACGATTGAAGCGTGCCGGGTAGATAACAATTTTCATAATCTACCGCCATTAAACGAATAGAAGAATAAATATGAATATGGCTTAATGAGGCAGTTGGAGCAAAGGCTTCGCCATCTCAGTCACATGCACAAGCGCACCAATTAATCGGCACAACATGCTACAAATGCATAGCCCGGTTGAATCAGGAGAAGATTGACTGCTTAAAAAATGAGGAGAAACGGTTCGGTGAAGACAAATCTATTTTTTTATTTATTTTATACAACGTCATTTTTTTAAATTTTGACGACGGCTTTAGAGAAGTGATGAAAGATGCGCTTCAAATTGCAGGAGGATCAAAATAAAATATGCGAGTGGAATAAAAATGGAAAAGAAATGACGAATGAAGTTGTATTTAACAGAAAATAGTTTTCCTCCGCCTTCGCTAAAGCTTCGGCGGACAAGTCCGCCCTTATTCCGTTCTCCGTTCTCCGTTCTCCGTTCTTTCTCCGCCCTTCGCCCTCCGTCCTTCGCCCTTCGCCCTACTCCGATATTTCCTTCACTACAAAAAACGGTCTGCCCTTTGTTTGTTCAAATGTTCGCCCCACATACAAACCCACAATGCCAAGTGTAAAAAGAATTAGTCCGCCAATGAACCAGATCGACACAATCAGACTGGTGTAACCAAGCACGGTAATACTTCCGGTGAAATATTTCACCAGGATAACGAATGCATAGATGGCGCTAAGCAGTGAGATCAGCATGCCAGCTTTTACAATGTACCGAAGCGGCCGGTCAGAATAGGAGAGGGTGATTTGAAGCGCGAGTTGTACCAGCTTTCGGAAGCTGTAACCTGAATTGCCAGCCGCACGTTTCTCATGCACGGTATCCACATGCGTTACTGGAAAGCCCGTCCATGCTACCATCATCGGAAAAAATCTATGCGTTTCCTTCATCTGCACCACAGCGTCGATCACCTGGCGATGGTAAATTCCAAAATTACCCATCATGTAATCAGGCGATATGTCAGACAAGCGGGCTAGCAACCAATAGAAAACTCTTGAAGCAAATTTGCGTGTAAACGGATCGTTGCGGCGAACACGACGAGCGAGAACAATGGGATGCCCATTTCCTGCCTTCTCATAAAGCGTCGGGATTAGTTCGGGTTGGTCCTGGAGATCGCTATCCATCACAATTATCCATTCTCCACCGGCGTTTTGTAATCCGGCAGAAATGGCTGCATGCTGGCCAAAATTCCGGCTTAAGCGGAGACCTCTTACCTGTGGATATTTGCCGCAAATGTTATGTACAATAGACCATGAATCATCTTTGCTGCCATCGTCAACAAGGATAATCTCGAAGGAGATTACCTCGGAAGGTATGTTGGTCACAATCCGGTTTACCAGCTCAGCAAGCATACTGCCTGTATGATACACCGGTGATACGATGGAGAGCTGCAAGGATGTGGACATGGGTAGTAAGTTGCGCTGAAAAGTTAAGTCGAAAAGTTGATTGTGTAAAGACCTGCAGGTTTATTGATGACGAAATACAACAAAGGTTTCACCGGTTTGTTCGTCTGTTATCGTTATTTCCGCAAAGGCCGATAACGATTGAGGAAGTGTAACCCCGGGTGAAAGAAATAGATAATCGATACGATTATCGTGTACAAATCGTGTTACGTTCTCAGCATGACTACCGGAATTGTAATTTTTATGAAACCACGAGCGCTCCAAAGCATTCAGCAGGTAAACATTGCTGTCTAATTTATTATCCGGATGCGACAAAATCGCTTCCGCCGGCGAGAGGCAAAAGTCGACATTAGAGGTAATCTTATTGGCAAGGATGTATGTGACAGGCAGGTGATAAACGTTCGGATTGCGGACGGAGTAATAATGACGGCCGTACCATGCACTATCGGCAATAAATGCTCCTTTGTGAGGATCATTCTTTTTGATCTCGGTTGTTACAGCGTCAATGTATCCTGAAGAATAGCGGATGTTGTTGTATGCAGGCACTTCGTTATGAAGTACATTTTTGTAGTCGTCATTGCTTACCCGGAGTATAAAAAAGCTGGTGCAGCAGAATACAATGAGAAAACCAGCGACAAAGCGCGATGCACTGCCAGCGGTGAGGAACATGATAAAAACGAACATAGAAATAGCTATGAATCCTCCAAAAGCTACCTGGTAAGCGTTTTCTGCAAAAGTGCCGAGGCGCGCGATGATAATACCGATAATGCCGAGCATAACCAGGAAAGTGGTAATTGCCTGATGCGCCGCAATCGTATGTAGATAAACCTTAAAAACGTTGCGTAATAACCATCGAAAAAATAGGACAATGCACCCGGCATATAGGGCACTTGTGAACATGGTAAGCACCACAAATTTCCATGAGCTCTTGTAAAAGCCGGGCACATTATGACCCACTGCCTGGTAAACAGCTGGTAAATTCTCCGGCCTCAGTAACACGTAGAAAACAATGCAGGCAGTAACTAATGCCAGGAACAAACACAGTTGAGAAAGTGAAATAAAGTCGCTGCGTTTACGAAAATGCTGTATCAGCCAGGTGATAACAACCGAAGGAACTACTATCAACATTACTAGCGGGTTGCTCATTGACAACAATAAAAGGAAGAATATCCATCGGAAGTCCCGGATACCACGCCACATTAAATCTATAACGGGGATGAGGAAAAGGTAGGTGATACGAAAGTTTGGACGATCCAGGAAATTATGCTCAAAACTAAAAACGAAATATTGCCGGATGTTTTCAGGCAGATATGCAACAACATCCAGGTGGAGGAACAGCAGAGAAATGCACAGGATCTTTTGCAGCGTTGATGGCGATTTGCCGTTTATGGTTTCAGAGAGGTGAAACAGGCCAATGGTAAATATTACGCCAATTATGGTATATGTAACGATCCTGAATGCCTGTATGTTCGGAATAAAGAATGATGTAAAACGTAGAAGAAACGCATTCAACCAAAGTTCAACATAGTGATAAGCTTCTACGCCGTGATAGCTGCTGCTAAGCAGATTATAATAATTGCTCAGATTCTCCTGTCCGGACAAGTTGAGCGACTCTGATATTTTCAGGTAAAAAAAGCTGTCGTATTGTTTGTATTGTGATTCCGGAAATACATTAAGCAGGATAGCAAATAAAACAACAAGTGATGCGGGCCATAATAGATGACTAACTGAAAAGGAGGCGGGCTTCGGCTTTGGATGATTTATTTTGCGCCGTGTAAACATCAGCGCGATCAGTGCAGCAAGGGCGATGGTAAAAACGGTCTTAAACTGCGATGTAATCACAGCATATACAATGATCAGCGATGTCATTCCCATCAAAAGGGAGTAGAATATTTGTCCAAATTGCCCCGCCGCTTCCTGTTGCATATTGCACCACCTGCACACCATTTTTCCAACGATGAAGCATACCAGGAGGGCCAGAAGTGAAAAGGCCAGTTGCATCAACAATGAAGTGATATCAACGGCCATTGTAGAAGTTTTTGACTTCGCTTGCGATCATCTTCACTTCACTCTGCGACAAAGAATAAAATAGTGGCAACCGTAATAAAGTGTCAGCAAACCTGTCTGTATTTTCCAGTCGGGGTCCCGAGTATTTCGAATGCCAGAAGTTGCTGCTGTGCAGGGGTTGGTAGTGAAAGATAGCCATTATGCCTTTGTCGGACAGGTGTTGCATTAGCCTGGTTCGGTCTTCGGGATTTTCAGCAACGATATAGAATATATGCGCATTGTGTTGCGCATATGCTGGAATCTGTGGCAGTTTAAGTTTGCCTTCGTTTTGCAGAGGCGACAATTCACTGTAGTAAGTATTCCAGAGTTGATGCCTTTTTTTACTAATATCATCAAGGTGTTCGAGTTGCGCATAGAGGAATGCGGCCGTAATTTCTGATGGAAGAAAGGAAGAGCCGATGTCAACCCATTGGTATTTGTTTACTTCTCCCCGGAAAAACTTTGAACGGTCCGTTCCTTTTTCCCGAATAATTTCCGCACGTTCTATATACTGATCATCATTCAGAACAATCATTCCCCCTTCGCCGGCCATCACATTCTTGGTTTCGTGGAAGGAAAAAGCAGAGAAGCTTCCAAAACTGCCAAGTGGCGTGTTGTTGTAGCTGGCATTCACTGCCTGGGCGGCGTCTTCAATTACCAGCAGGTTATGTTTGTTTGCAATTTTTAGTATTTCGTCCATATTGCAGGCAATACCGGCGTAGTGCATTACAACAATGGCGCGGGTGCGCAATGATATAAGGCTTTCGATTTTTGATTCGTCGATGCAGGGTACATCGTTCCTGACGTCGCAGAAAACGATGTTTGCGCCGCGCATGACAAAAGGGTTTACGGTAGAAACAAAAGTGAAAGAGGGTGCGATAATTTCATCACCTTCTTTGATATTCGAGAGCAGGCTGATCATTTCAATCGCATCTGTACATGATGAAGTAAGCAGCACACGCCGGAAACCAAACTGTTGTTCGAAAAATTGGTGACACTTTTGTGTGAAGATACCGTCGCCCGAAATCTTTCCGGACTTTACGGCATCAGTTATGTATTGTAGTTCGTTACCAAACAGGTGCGGCCTGTTGAAAGGGATCATAACGGAAAGGTAAAAGGAAATAACCTTTGTGACAACCCACTATCTCCCGGAGTAAAAGCATTGTTTATGAAACACTCACTGGTACTTTCTGCGCAGTCTGTCTATTACTTGCTGACAGGTTTGTGGCCGCTTTTGCACATCAGGAGTTTTATGGCGGTAACGGGTCCGAAATCCGATTACTGGCTGGTACAGATGGTTGGTTTGCTCACGGTGAGTATCGCTCTTACGCTGTTTTATTGCAGCCGGCGAAGCATTGATTCCGGCAGGTTCCTCGGTGTGTTGTCTGCCCTCGCTTATACATGTGTTGACGTCTATTTTTCATTGAACAACGTGATACCCCGCATTTACCTTGCCGATGCTGTTGCAGAGGTAATTTTCATCATAATGCTCATTCTTCCGCCAAATAAACCGCGGCCGGATTAAAAGGCTTATTCCACGCAAACTTCTATGATGTTCTTCTCGTCGGGAACCGGTGTGTAGGCTTTGCACGTGATACAGTCGCTGGGAGTTTTTTTGCTGATCCGGAATTTAAAAACAACACCTGAGTCGATCTCCGGGGGGAAATCGCAGATATTCTCTACACTGAAAACGTTTCTTAATGTATCCCCCGAAAATGGATTAACCCATGCGGGGTTAACCGACAATCCCGCGGTTGAGCCATCTTCTACACTTATCACGCGTTGTGAGCAAATGCCTTTTACCAGTAACTTGCCTGTATAGCATTCTGTTTGAGTACTTGCCTTCTTTCCGGCATGGCAGCCTAAGAAGATGATGGCTAAGAATAAATATCGCATGCTGATTTTTTGAGGTATCATCAATCTATTACAAAGGAAATCAATTATTCTATATGGTGAAAGGTGAGAGGTGAAAGGTGAGAGGTGAGAAATTTCCTTACTGGCATTGCCGCTTGCCGTTAATACCGTGTAATTTTACAATCATGCCCATGCAGCACGTACAATCCATTTTGCCGCATCATGGAGAGGTGAGGTACTATAGAAACTTTTTTGATAAAGAAAAAAGTGATCTGTGGTTCAATGTACTATTGTCTGAAATCCGGTGGAAACAGGAACCCGTGAAGATTTTCGGGCGCGAAATAATGCAGCCCCGGCTTACTGCCTGGTATGGTGATGAAAACAGGGACTACACATATTCAGGCATCACAATGAATGCATCCCCGTGGATTGAACCGCTAGCCGAAATGAAGCATGAACTGGAGAAAATTGCCAACACCACCTTTACCAGTGCGCTCCTGAATCTTTATCGTGATGGCAATGATGCAATCGGATGGCATCGCGACAATGAGAAGATGCTTGGCAAAGAACCTGTAATTGCGTCGGTAAGCCTGGGTGCAGAACGCATATTTCAACTTCGCGAATACCACTCGAAATCCAACACGGTTTCTGTACTACTCGAACACGGAAGTTTATTGCTGATGTCTGGCGAAAGCCAGCAATTCTGGGAACACCGCCTGCCGCGCAAGAGTAAACTGCACGCGGCAAGGATTAATATCACGTTTAGAGAAGTGAAACAACTTCGCTAACGCCTTGGCATGTGTGAAAGGTGAAAGGTTAGAGGTGACATTGCAGGTTCTTTCAGGCTAAATCTGTTTTGTCTTTGCCCAGGCGAGCGCTTTCCTCTTCATCCAGGTCGTCGTTGGGGGAATGCGCACTTAACTCCGGATCGTTCGCAATGTCTTTGTCTGCCTCCCGATGTGCTTTCTGCACATCAGCCGGTTTAGTATTGTTTTCTTCCTGGTGGCGTGTGCTCGCTTTATCGTCGGATTTACCCTTATTCATAAACGTTTTCCAATACCAGCAAAAAAGCTATGCCAGCGGGCGGTAAAAGGCAGACGACAGCGATGGTTCCTTATTTCTCTATGATTTCGGGTTCATGTTTTACAGGAAAGTTGCAGGAGTTGGCAATGAAGCACATCTTATTCGCTTTTTCGTGCAGGGATTCAGCCATGGCTTTATTGGAACTGCCGCTGATTATTACACGCGGGCGCAGTATTACTTCTTTGAAGTAACCGCCGCGTTCGTTGTCTTCCTGCATCAGTCCTTTTGCGTTGTCGGTATATTCTTCCACAATTATCCCCGCGTCCGCGCACAGGTGGAGATACCATAACATGTGGCAGGCCGACAACGACGCAACAAACATTTCTTCAGGGTTATATCGGGTGGCATCTCCGCGAAAAGACGGGTCCGACGAACCTTTTATAAACTCCTTTCCCTGTACGCCGATCACGTAGTCTCTTTTATATACCCTGTAGTTTGCGGTTCCCTGGCCTGTATTGCCTTGCCATTTGAGTTTGACCAGGTAGTGATGTTCTTTGGGCATGTTTAATGGTTAAAGGCACTAAGGTACTATGTGCATAATATTTGTAAGCGTTAAGAGAAACGCCTGATGGAAAAAGATGATAAAAGAATACCGGAACAGAAAACCGGCGCGAGTTCAAATGTTGGACATTCTGTAGACGCAAAAAACAGGCAGGAAGCGGAAAGGATTTACAATGGAGCAAAGGCGAATCTCCTGAACATAAACCGATGGCATGAGTTTGCAGGAAAACTGAGTGCAACTTTTCAGCTTACCGATGTCAATTCTGCCAGGCCTGTACAACGACCGCCAGCGCCAGGTGATTACATCAGCATCCATCTGCCCACCTCTTCCGAGGATAAGCTGGACTGGGTACGGATAGAAAAGATTGAAGAAAATGAACCTGAGCATGGCGACCGAAGCCTGCTTATACAAGTTCGTCCCACCGACCCTCCTGATGTCAACAAGGAAACTGAACACTTCTTCAGCGACGACGCAACAAGTAGTTTCATTGTAGAATTAAAAGACACTATTGTTTCCGCGATGGTTTGTGGCAGAAACGAGCTTCCCAATACTGAAGCCGAAGGGCTTACCGATAAAATCAGGAATGTGGCCATTGCCATAGGTGCGATGCTGGGACTCAACGCTCCGCAATGGAAAGCGCTTACAAAGGGTTTAATAGAAAACGCCTGAGGAGATTACGACGTTTTCTGCTCCGGCTCGGTGCCAATGAACAATCCTTTTTGTCGCCCTTTATGATAAAGCAAAGTTGCAAACATGGAAATCGATCCTCCCACCACGCCTTCAACAAATCTCATCGCGGAAGAGATCCATACTTCCGGTACTGAATAGTCGAACGTTGTAAAATTTACTATAAGTGTAGTGATGCAGGCGATTTTCAATGCCCCGCGCCATTTGAAAAGACTTATAACCAGGCATACCACGAACAGCGAAAGACAGATGGAAAAAAACAAATGTCCCAGCAGGGTTATCGTTATTCCCCCTACCAGAGCGCCCATAAATGTTCCGAGAAGCCGGTCGCCGAAAAGGTTTTTTGCATTCTCCGGCAGGTCGTCGAACACTACCACAGCTGTCACCGCGCACCACATACCGCTGATGTATGTATTCTGGAAATTGAACATGGCTGCCACAGCGGCACCGGCAAAATAGCTTGCGATGATAACGCCTGTGAGAATGACTGATTTAAGAATGATCCCGACTTTTTCTCTTACTTCCGCCGGCTCGATGAGTTCTTTAACCATGTATCGTGCTATGCAAGGAATGCGCCTCGGAAGGACGGCAGACGGTAGATGGCAG
>JAFAGE010000354.1 GCA_023423015.1 Bacteroidota bacterium | reverse complement strand
TGACAAGGATGATGCAGGGGCCGGTAGATATAGGTACGGCTGCCGGATTACGAGGACGTCTTGGTGTTGCAGAAATGGGGGGAAAGACCGGAACAACTACCGACAACTCCGACGCCTGGTTCATTGGATTTACTCCCCAGCTCTCTGCAGGTGTGTGGATTGGTTGCGACAACCGTTTTATCAGGCTCGAAGGCGGATTGGGATATGGAGGACAGGCTGCAAGACCCATCTGGGAATATTTCTTCAAAAAAGCATTTGCTGATAAAACCCTTGGCCTCGACAAACAGGCGAAATTTGTGCAGCCTGAGAACATGCGCAGCGAAATGCTGTACGATTACATGAATATACAGGATCAGGCTCCACCTCCAGGTGCAGAAGGTGAAGATGCCGGTATCGGAGGCGCTGATGAATACCTCGGCGTTCCGGATGAAAACGATGTTCCTGTAGAATCGAAATTATCACTCGAAGAACAAAAAGTGCTGAAAGAATCAGGAGGTAAAGCTCCTGCTCCGAAACAACCAGCAGCAAAAACGGAAGAAGAACCAAAGAAGAAAAAAGGGTTTTTCAGACGCTTGTTTGGCAAGAAAAAGGATGGTGACGAATAAAGCGTAATAGTTTAATCAAAAATATTCGGTCCTGTTTATTGGCTGTGTTTGCCAATATTTCCAACAAGACCAATGCTATGAAAGAAATGGTAACTGGTATTTTCCGTTATCGCAATGCGGTATTGTGAGTTGACCTGCAGAAATGCTTCATCAAAAAAATTCAGCTGTAAGCCTATACCAGCGGGAATGAATGCTCCCCAATATCCCTGGTATTTTGAAAAGCCTGCTCCAACCTGTAAATACGGCACCATAAAATATCTGTCAGAAAGCATTTTACCCCGGATAGAAGCGTCCAACTCCACCAGCAGATTATCACTTCCCACGTTTGGCTTATCCGGCATGGGATAAGCGAGGAAGGATCCTGCACCGGTTGCATAAAAATCGAAAGTTTCGGAAATTCCTTTGCCGAAGCTGATTGCAAGCCCTTGTTTCATATCCCGCATTTTTCCGAAACGATCGTTATTGAGAACAGACGACAATGATGATTCTCGTATAAGGGTAGCTGTTGCAAAATCATTAAACACAAAATGTATCCCCAGCGAAGGTTGCTGTTTATGTGTTTTTGTCTGGGCCTGTGTAAGCGCAACGTACAGCAGGCAAATGCCGCAAAGCAGTAATTTGTTTTTAATCATACCAGGCGCAGGGGGATCTGTTAAGGCACCTGAATATCGCAAAATTTTATTAATCCTTCAAAACCTCCACCTTGACCCGGGCCAGTCCACGACTGATGAAACCCAGTGATGCAGCTGCTGCCCTGCTGAGGTCTACAATTCGGGTATTACGATGATGCAGCCGGTCATTGACCTTAACGACTACGCTGCGTTTATTGCGGAGGTTGGTGACTTTGATCATGGTTCCAAGTGGAAGTTTGTTGTGCGCGGCTGTCATTTTAGCCTGGTCGTATAATTCACCGCTGGCTGTAGGCCTTCCTTCAAATTTGGAATGGTAATAACTCGCTATACCGGTTTGTGTATCCGGCACCGGGGTATTTGCATGAGCTTTTCGAATGCTGTCAGCGGCCGTTTGCGCAGATATGTGGTTCAGGCCTGCGACCAGCAGACAGGCAAGCAACATTATCTTCATGATAACTAGTATATGTTTTTAGCAAAGTACTTTTCTGCAAGTACCTTGTCGTCGCCATAAACATCATCATAAAATCTAATGCTTCCATCCTTGCCCTCACAGGTGAAATACCTGATAAAGAGGGGCAGTTTCTGAAAGCCTGTTACTACGTGCTTTTCCTGCCTGACTATCCAATTTGCTAACGTATCAGTAGGATACTTAATTGTGTCGTTTCTTACCAGGAAGTGAGCAAGGTCGCGCCAGTCCTGTACGCGGACACATCCATGACTCAGTGCCCTGGACGTTTTCTGGAACATCCAGCGCGCATTGGTGTCGTGAAGATAAACGGAATACTTGTTCCTGAAATTGAATTTCATTACGCCCAGCGAGTTGTCGTCGCCTTCACGTTGTTTGATTTCGTAGGGGAATCTCTTCCTGCTCAGCTTAGCCCATTCTATTTTTGAAGGAGGGATAACACTATCGTATCGGTCAACTACAATAAGGTTCTGCTTCTTCAGATAGTTGGTGTCTTTCTGAATTGCCGGCAACATTTCCTTGAATACGATACTATATGGCACCGTCCATTGAGGATATGTGATGAAGTTCGAAATTTCTGAATGCAGTTCGGGCGTGCGCGTTGCAGAGGCTCCCACTATCACCTTCGATTCCAGTACAACAGTATCCTGCTCTACAACCTTCAGGTAGTATGATGGAATGTTTACCCATATATAGGTATGTGGCATGGTGTCTTTCATCAGCTTGTATTTGTCAAGGCTGATGGCAATTCGTTTAAATCTTTCCCAGGGAGTGTCGTTCAGACTCTTAATTGTGGGCTCATTCACCTTACCACTTGCCTTCAGTTTTCGGGACGTTTGGTATTTCGCAAGCAGCTTTCGCAATCCCAAAGTATCAAGCGTAGGTGGCAATGAATCGATCATGCCTTCTTCGTAAAAACGCTTCTGCAGCAATTCAAGAAATGCAAGTGAGTCCTGAAAGGGATAAGGCAGATAAGTGTACATCCTGAACTCAGTAGAGTCCACGTATTTTTTTGCTGCGTTCCTGAGCGCAATATACCCGGGCAGTTTAGGTTCAAGACTATCGAGAACTGGTTTGATTGCTTTAGCCTGCACAACATCAGATACAACGGCGAGGTAAAATGAATCTGACAAATTGAAAGTGTCTTTGCGGGAAAGGCTATCGTACGGAAGGCGCCCGCGTTTAAGGTGTTCCGACACGCGAAGCAATGCATCGGTCATCAGCAGATCGGCGCGCGACCATAGAGCAGCGTCTTTCTTCGACAATGTGTCCGAGATCACCTGTCTGCGAATTCCCTGCAGCGCGCGATAATTGTAATCGGACGGAAACAGTCCATATTCCTTACAATTATCTATGAAATGCAGCAATGAGTCACCTAACGAAATCCAGCTGCCTTCCTCGGACCATATTGCCGAGTAGCCGTTTCCCTCATAAATTTTCCGAGCTATTGATAAGCGGTCAATGCTTGTAGTATCATTGATTCTGCTGCCGTTTGTTGCGGCATATTCTACCAGTTCACGCAGGTTCCTGGTAAATCGTTCCGGAAACAATTCGGGTTTCCTTACAATATCCTTTTCGGAAGGTGTAGCATCATCCTTGCAGGAGTAAACAAGACATGAGAGAAATAAGATCAGAATACTGTGAACAATGGTTTTCATCAGAAAGTTGCCAGCGAGATTGGATTTCATTAGTTCAATTATAATAAAATCCTTTGAAATTCCCTTGTTTTAGCGTGTAAATATCCGCGGTATGTGCCTTTCGAGCATCATCAGATCTGCAAGCACAAAAGCTGTTACAGCCTCCAGCACCACGGGCACTCTTAATGCGATACATAGATCATGACGCCCTTTGACGGAGAAGGGTTGCATAGAATTGGTTTCAAGGTTGAGGGTATTCTGCTCTTTCGGCGTAGAAGATGTTGGCTTTATTGCAATCCTGAATACGAACTGGTTGCCGTTTGAAATGCCACCCACTACCCCACCGGCATGATTGGTAAGCGTTTTGCCTGAGCTGTTTTCGATAGCATCGTTATGCTGGGTTCCAAACATGCGCGCCGCGGCAAAGCCGGTACCGAATTCAACACCACGAACAGCAGGAATCGCAAAAACAGCGTGACTGATTACAGATTCCACGGAGTCAAAAAAAGGCTCCCCTAATCCCGCGGGTAATCCGTCTACCTTACATTCCACAACTCCGCCTACGGAGTCTTTCGCTTCTATCGCTTTTTTGAGACCGGCTTCCACATCTTTCTCTCCTCCTATTTCAGTGATCGTAGCTGCTACGTTGATGCCGGAATTAAACTGTTTCAGTATTTTTTTCGCAACAACCCCGGCAGCAACC
>JAFAGE010000336.1 GCA_023423015.1 Bacteroidota bacterium | reverse complement strand
CAGCGTCAGATGTGTATAAGTGACATGGTGAAAGGTGAAAGGTGAAAGGTGATGTTTTGCAGAATCTGCAACTGGGCTGACAATGTTTTGCGGAAATCGCTAATCGCTTATACCGAAACGCCGGTGGCTGCAAAATTCCCGACTTTCTTCTCATCGTTAATAAGCTTTTTGTATAAAATGGTTTTCGATTGCCGGATGCTTGCAATTATCAATTTGCATTCTGCTTTTTATGGGTTTAAGTTTGGCGCATAATAGTTCCTTCCCGATTAAAACGCAGGAATGCTGAAACCTGCAATTAGTAAGCGCCTAACCTAAATCGTCTGTAATGAAACGGCCCAACTGCTCTTCCCTCCGGATTCTTTTTGTTACTCTCCCTTGGTGTATGTTTGCTGCATGTTCACCGGTTGGCGAGATTGCCGATCCATATTATGTACGGATCGACAGGCAAATGGAAAATCTCTATTACGTTCCTTCTAAGCCAAACACGCCTTTGTCTGCCGACAAAAATGCCTTGAATTTTGAAATAACAAGTTCTTCGGGGGATCCCACTTCAGGCGTTGATTTGCAAACCTCTTTTCTTCCAACAGAGCGCCTGGGCATAATTGCAGGTTATTCTATGGCCAGGGATAAAGGCACTGAATCAATTGATAAGGTTAACCAAAAGCGTTTTGAACTTGGTGCCGGTTACCTGGTTCCAATGTCGAAGGGCTGGCACTATGAAACTTATGCGGGTATTGGCACCGGAAATATCCGCAACAATCATCACACAGGAAATTCGATGATCAGGCACTCCGTATATTTTGTGCAACCTGCAATCGCGTACAATAATCCAAAGAGAACATTCACCTTCGGATTCCTGTCTCGTTTTTCGGGGGTAAATTTTTCTGTTCGCGAACAATATTTCATTCCCGAGCGGGAATTGTATACAACCGGCCAATTTCTCCTCTTACATGAAAAACCTTTCCACCTTATGTGGGAACCTGCACTAGTGATAAAAGGGGGATGGAGAAACTTCAAGTTTCATTTGAGTTACACCTATTCGGCCGACCTCACCAATAGCGAGTTGCAGCGCCAATCCGAACTTTTTTCGATCGGTGCTTCTTTGTGTTTTGATACGCGAAAAAAGTGAAAGGAGGCATAAGGCATGCCGTTTGCCGACATTACCGATTTACGCTCTCCGCTTTATTTCTCGTCTTTAATGAGCGTTCTTAGCTGCTCTGCAAGCTGCGGGGTTACTGCTACCCCATGTACTTCTTGTGCATGTTTAGCCGCTTGTTGCAAAACTTCATCGTCGGTAGTTGCCTGAATAACTCCCGGGCAGTCAAAGCCTGCATCTTTACAATGTAAGGTCTTCATACTTTTCTTTTTTATTTTAAGAAACAGAAATGATTTAATACGTAAACAATCGGTCGCTATCAACCGACAAACGAACCAGTACGTTTGGCAAGGCAAATTCAGCTGGTTTACCCTGGATATCCTTGTCCGTAATACCTCTTGCTTTACTTGAATTCCCTGATAGATAGAACTTGCCTCCTCCCTTTACAATAGCGTCGTAATGCTCGCGAACTCTTCCTGTTCCCGTGCCTGTCAACGAGTTTATTACTGAATCCTGCAATAGCTTAACCGCATCACCTGCCAGGAAAAGGACTACATGGTGTCCCTCTTCAAGAGCTGTTCTGGCTACTAAAAAGCCCAGGGCTGCCTTCGTCGGATTTTCCGGTCCCTGGGTTATATGCACCAATATTTTGAACTTCTTTGTTGTTGATGCGCTTGAATCTTGTTGTGCAGTAGTAGTAGTTAGAAATGCAGATAAGATTATAATGGTGAGAATACTTCTCATCGTCGTTGTATTAAGTACTTGAATCGAGGCGCGGGACAGAAATGAGTTCAGAAGGAACGAGGGAATGGGAAGCAGTGTTGATAGAGCAGGCGGGTATCTATTACTAATATAAACTAGTTTGGGCACATCCAGATAAAAAAGTTAGACTAAAGAAAGTGAAAGGTGAAAGATGAGCGGTGAAAGGTGAAAGGTGAAAGGTGAAAGGGTTCGCCCTCCGCTCTTTTTTTGCCTACTGCCTTCACTTCGCCGTGTGTATCATCTGGTACTTCTTGGGGGTCATCTTTGTAATTTCCTTGAACTGCTTGTTAAAATTGGAAAGATTCAGAAATCCACATTCGTAGCATACCTGGGTAACTGAAACATCTTCCTTCATCAGCAATTTGCATGCATATCCTACTTTCAGCTCAATCATAAAGTCGGTGAACGACTTTCTGGTTCGACTTTTAAAATACCTGCTGAAAGCCGCCGGGCTCATATTGGCAATGGCTGCAACTTCCACTAATCCGATTCCGCTGTGGAAATTATTCATGATGTATTCATACACTTTATTGAGACGATTCGAACCTACTTCATCTATAGATGACACAAATCCCTCGCTTGAAAGATCATGAAGTTCGTTCGAATCCGACAATGTGTGCAGCATCGACAGCACCGTAATTACCCGCTCAACGCCATTGATATGTTCCAACCGTAAAAGCTGACCGGTGATCTGCTCACGTGTTTTTCCAGTGATTTTGATGCCGCGGTGTGAACGCTGAATTAAGGCATTCAGTTTTTCCATTTCCGGGATCTTAAAAAAAGAATCCCCGAGGAAATCTTCCAGGAAATGCAACACCAGCACTTCTGATTTCTCATTGTTGCGGGATTCATCGTTACGCCATGTATGTGGAAGATTTTTTCCAATGAATGTAAGGTCGCCGGCTGTAAATCGTTCGATGCTGTCGCCAACCATTCTGCTACCGCTGCTTGACAGAATAAGGGTTAGCTCATATTCATCATGGAAATGCCAGATACCAGGAAAACCATCATAAAAAACTGATCGGTTCAGGCTGAAAGAAGACCTTCCCGGCATGTTGATTTTGATGAGTAATGGCTGCATACCGGATCATTTTTTCAGTATCAATATAGACAATTATTATTTGCGACTTAACCGGCTATCAACAAACCCGCGCATCGCATGGGTTTTATACGACGCGATTCTTAAGTGCCTCTCCCCGTAATCCCCGGAGAATTTCTTCCGCGGCCAGTGCCTGGAGTTGAGGAACGCTGCGTGAACTGTACCATGCTGTGTGGGAGGTGAGCAATACGTGTTCAGAATTCCATAAAGGGTGGCCTGCAGGCAATGGTTCCGTTTCAAATACGTCGAGGCCTGCTGCCACTTTTCTGTCTTTCAATGCATACACCAATGCCGATGTATCGATCAACCCGCCACGGGAAGTATTGAGCAGAATAGTACCTTTTTTCATCCGTGAAATCGTATTAGCGTTGATGAGGTGGTGAGTATTCTGGTTCAAAGGCAGATGCAAAGAGATGATATCTGCTGTCGAAATCAAATCTTCGAACGACATACATTTGACGTTCGAATCTTCTATTTCTTCGCACGGAATATTGGGGTCGTATGCAGCAGTGGTGAATTCAAAAGACCGGGCCCTTTTCAATACTTCACGAGCAATTCGGCCGAATCCTATTGTTGCAAACAGCATGTCGCGAAAGGCAGGCATCGGATAAGGTGGAATGATCTTCCATTCGCCTTTCTTCATGCGCGCGTTGGTTTCAGTAAGCTGCCTGGCCAAAGCAAGCGCAAGCGAAATAGTATGATCCGCAACTTCGTTAACGCAATAATCAGGAACATTACATACCGGAATACTCCTCTTCCTTGCAGCTTCCAGGTCAATATTGTCGACACCTATTCCATAACGAACGATAATTCTACACTTCTTTAAATTTGATATAACTCGTTCTGTAAGCGGCGCCCATTGTACAAGTACCGCATCCGCATCACAGGCATTTGCAATGATGTCTTCTTCATTACTGGTTACAGCCGACACTACTTCATATCCCTTTTTCATCAATAGCTCACGTTCCTGTTCCAGGTCTGGAAAGCCATAGTCTGTTATATACACTTTTCCGTTGCTCATAATTCTAAGGATGGTTATTAATTGAGTTCTCTAAACTGCGTTGCTATATGCAAGAATCACCACTGCCATAAGTATGATTAGAATTGCCATATACATGGTGTTCCTGGGCTTTCCATGAATTCCTTTCCATTCACCTCCCAGAAATCCTACAAGCTGATTTCCGATTACCTGCATAGATTGTTGGATAGCGAACCCAACAGACGCCCCGAGCGGTCCAAGCAGGAGCATACCTACGCCCAGAAATATAATTGAGCAGATGAACTGCAAACCAACGATGGATCCGTAACCGATTTCGTGTGGGCGACTAAACATCAGCGACCATGAATTGTTTTTGGTCATCAGGTACAATGCGTACCCAACATTTACCAGTCCTCCCCCCAGTGTACAAAATGCCCACACAGCAAAGTTTGCCGTGATGTCGCCTGTACCCTGCTGTTTCACCGCGTCAATTACGGGCCCCTGGCTATAAACGAAGGAAAGCGACAATCCCGCGGACAAAATTCCGGCTATGATCACCAGAATAAAACCCTGAATAAAATTTCCATTCTTCGCAGGCGATCCGTCGCTGCTTGCAGAATGAGATAGAATGCGATCGCGGGCAGCCCCTGCAATGCTCACAAAAATGATCCCGATAATGATTACTATCAGACCGGTAAGAATGACCAACCCTGCAGGTGAAAACAGTTCGGGAGCGTTTTTGAACAAACCCGACCCTTTGAATATCATGGGCATGATCACGCCTACCGACATTCCTGCAGCCGATAAAACAGCGCCTGTTAATGCTGCACCGATTTTTACCACACAAACGAGGTAAAGAACATTGGCAATACCCCAGCAGATAGAAATGACATTCGATACGGCGAGTGAACGGATACCAACCGTGTCTACGACTTTCGAAATATCTGGAACATTGAGTAGTACTACCATCCATGGATACACGATGATAGCGGTGAACATGAAAACAAAAAGATATTGTTCGAAATGCAGGTTCTTTATTCTTTTCATAGGCCATGCTACGGTTCCCGTACCAAGGCCGGCGAGAATTACTAAAATCAGGCCACCAATAAATTCCATATCGAAGTTTGAGTGTGTATGGTTTAATATCAGAAGTCGCGGTTGAAGCCGGATATCCAGCCACCATCCACTACAATATTTTGCCCGTTGATATAAGAGGAAGATTCCGATGCCAGGAATAAAACTGCTGCTGCTATTTCTTCTACGCTACCTGGCCTACCCATAGGAATAAAGGACAGGAGCTTTTCGGCAAGGCTATTGTTGCCACCTTCCTTATAAAAAAGCTTTTGCGTGGTTTCAGTAACCGTTGACCCTGGCGACACAGCATTAACCCTGATGCCATACGGCCCCAGCTCACAGGCCATCGCTTCAGTCATCTTCAGTATAGCAGCTTTTGCCGCCACAAAACCCACCTGGAGTCTCAGCGCCACAACACCGGCAATGGAACCAATGTTGATGATGTTTCCAAGTTTTTGCTTTCTCATCACGCGCGCTGCAGCCTTGCAACAATAAAAAGTGCCATTGAGATCCACATTTATCAACCTATGCCAGGTTGCATCATCATAGTCGTCGATAGTTACCCGCTCCTCTGGTTTGGTTGTATTAATACCTGCATTGTTGACCATGATGTCAAGCCTTCCGAATCTGGTTACCGATTCTTCTACGAGGTGGTTTACCTGCTGCGCATTGCTTACATCACACGCAATAAAATGTGCATTTTCCTTGTATTCGGAAACGACCATTTTTCCTTTCTCTTCCTGCACATCACTAAATACAACGGTGGCTCCCGAACGATGCAGCGCCCGCGCAATCGCCAAACCAATACCGGAGGCAGACCCCGTTACGATTGCTACTTTACCAGAGAAATCGTAGACTACTTTGTTCATAACAATCTTCGTTTGCTTCTACATATTTTCTTCTATATAGGCTATGATAGCGCCTATTGGTACCGTATCACCTGTTTCACTTACAATACGTATTAATTTGCCATCTACCGGGCTTTCCATTTCTATCAGCGACTTCTCACTTTCAAAATCAAGCAGAGGTTCACCTTTTTTCACATTATCCCCGGAGTTCTTATGCCATTTCGCAATGGCAACCTCTGTTATGGTAAGTCCCTGGTTAGGTATTATTACTTCAAACACCGTGTTCGTCGGTTTCGCAGTGGCATCCGCCTCGTTTTTTTTGTTGATGGCGTGATCAACATCTTCATGTTTATTTTTTACCACAGACATCTCCATGTCGGTAATACCTGTTACTGGCAGATATGTCGTTTTCACTAATTCTCCTTTTACCAGTGCGCGCACTTTTGCTGCGATCCTGGCCGGGGATATGGATACTTCTGCTTCCAGTACTGGACTAAACGGCTGCGGAACCGATGGTTTCTGATAACGCGCAACCGGCACTTTAAGATGCTGAAGGCAATTTTCCGTTATCAATGCAGATATTTCGCTACCAATGGAACATGGACCATATCCTTCATCAACAATCAACAGCCTGCCGGTTTTCTTTACGCTGCTAACAATAGCATCAATATCAAATGGCATAATGGTTCTTAAATCGAGGAGTTCACAAGATATCCCTTCCTTTTCAAGCTGTGTGGCAACGGCAGCACATGAAAGTACCGGTTGACCAAAGCTTATCATTGTAATGTCGGTTCCCTCTCGAACAAGCCTGGCTTTTCCGAAAGGGATATACTCTTCCGATTCAGGCACAGGCCCTTTTGTAGATAACAATGATTTTGGCTCAAGGAACAAGACGGGATCGCCTGCGTTCAGTGCCGTCTTCATCAGTCCCTTTGCATCGGCTGGTGTGGAAGGAACTACTACTATCAATCCTGGTATATGCGCCCATAGCGAATGAAAGGTGCCACTATGCTGCGGACCTGCCTGTTTTATTTGTCCTGCTCCCGCCCTTATAATCATCGGAACACTTACCTGGCCATTGCTCATATACCTGAGCTTGCTTGCCTGGTTAATTATCTGCGTAGTTGCGTCGAAAATGAAATCGGCAAACATCAGGTCGGCAATGGTTCTGCATCCTGCGGCTGAAGCTGCCGCAGCTGCACCAGTAAATCCAAGTTCACAGATGGGTGTATCAATTATACGCTCTCCTCCAAACTCGCGCCACAACTCTTTGGTATGTCCAAACGTGCCTCCTCTTTCCCCAATACCTTCTCCCATGTAAAGTATGTTGGCGTTCCTGCGCATTTCCTCGGCAATGCCATCCCGCACAGCAGTAAGCCATCCCTGCATAGATGTTTTTAATTCACCAGCCGGTGCCTGGAGGGCAACAGCGGGATTAACCGGGTTCATCCAGCAATGATCTCCCACCGAAGTTGAATCAGGCGCAGGAGAATTTCTTGCAAACTCCACGGCTTCTTCTATTTCACGCGAAACCTTGTGCTCTATCATTTCTATTTCCGCTTCCGTACAAAGTCCGCTGGAGAGAATATCGTTGAGTAGTTTTTTAATGGGACATCTTCCCATCCAGCTTTCAAGCTCTTCTTTAGTGCGGTAAGTTCCCACAAGTACGTCACCCTCGTGATGCCCTACTGTGCGGTATGTTAATGCTTCTATCAGGGTAGGTCCCTCTCCTTTTCTTGCACGCTCAATTGCAATTGCTGCCGCTTCCTGTACCGCAAGTACATCATTGCCATCTACCCTCACTCCAGGAATGCCGTACGATGCAGCTTTACCGGCAATGTCTGTATTGAGATTCGAATACCCGATAGGCGTACAGGTGGCATAGAGGTTGTTTTCACA
>JAFAGE010000333.1 GCA_023423015.1 Bacteroidota bacterium | reverse complement strand
AGCCCCGGATAAGAATCGCGGATACCAGTTATTCACCCGGATCGAACAGGCGCCTAATCCTGATTCGCGGGTTACATTGGCCAAGGAAGTGGATTCACTCGGTATGCCACGTGCGCACCTTCACTGGGAACTAACACCGTTGGATAAACGAAGTGTACGCAAGATCTATGAACTGATCGGCCAGCAGGTTGGTGGTCATGGAATCGGATTGGTAAAGATGTTCGACTACCTGCATGACGAGAACGATCCTTCCTGGCCTGCCTACACAGGCGGTGGCTGGCATCATATGGGAACTACCCGAATGTCGTCGGATCCCAAACAAGGTGTGGTGGATTCCAACTGCAAAGTGCACACGCTTTCAAATTTATACATAGGTGGTGCTTCCTGTTTCACTACTGCCGGCGCAGCCAACCCAACGCTTACGCTGGTAGCACTTGCAGCGCGCCTGGCGGAGCATTTGGGGAAAAAGGCATAAGACAAATGAGGGCGGAGGAATGAGGGCGGAGCCCTATGCCTTATGCCTTTTCATTCGTTCTCCATTCCCGCTCTCCGTTCTATTTTTCGCCCTCCACCCTATGCCTTAACCCGCCCCTTGCATTTCCCTCAAAAAATATCTACCTTAACAATCTAACGTGCTGGCCTGAACGCCAGCTGCCCGACTTCATGATCCTGTATCTTTTGAACCGGCATTTAACAACCCAACCCACTGCCACCATCATGAAGCTCCCTACACCAGTACAGGCCGTTGCGCAGAAACTTGTGTACACGCGCAATCTCTTTTACGACCTTAATTCCCTGGTTAACGACACCAGCCAAACCTATTATCCCGATCATCGCAGGAAAAGTAAATGGTCTATCCTGCGCGACCAGCTGGTATGGATTCTCAGGAATAAAGAGCTTAACAGATACTATTACGTTCTTGGGCTCGACCGGCGCGACGAAAACAAAAGCAGGGAACTTATTGGGTACAGAAAGTTTCGCCTGCTGCGCGACAGGTATAATCACAAACCAAAAGGCCTGAACTTTAATTATGCCTGCATGATGCGGGACAAGTTCCTGTTTGGCCAGTTCCTCACCAGTCTCAATGTTCCCACTCCAAAAAACGTTGCACTCATCAACTGTAAAGGCATTACATGGCTCCACAACATGGAACAATCATCCCTTGAAGCAATAAGGCACATGAACATTGATGGTTTTTGTAAAAAGCTGATGGGGCTGAAGGGTGAGGGCGCCTTCCCGCTTCGTACAGAAAACGGGAAAATATATATTGAGAACAAAGAAATAAGGTCATCCGAATTAAAATCAAAGCTGGATGAGACTTACGTGTGGCAGGAACGAATGAAGCAACACCCTGAAATGGCGCGCCTGCATCCACAGTCATTAAACACCGTACGCATTCTCACCTTCAACAACAATGGGAAAGTGGAAGTTTTTTTCTGCGCCATGCGAATGGGTACCGACGGGCGAAACGTTGACAATTACAGCGCCGGCGGCATAGCAATAGGAGTTAATTCAGAAACCGGGCAGCTGTTTGAATTTGGACAAGGAAAGCCCGGAACTATTGGCCGTGCGTATGCGCATCCAAATACCGGTATTCGTTTCTCATCTTTTACTATTCCTCACTTCCAGGAATGTCTCGACATCGTGTGTAAGGTTCACCGCTATCTGTATGGATTGCATTCGATCGGCTGGGACGTCGCAATTACCGAAAACGGACCTGTAATCATTGAAGGAAACGATGTTTGGGATGGAAGTTTTGCCATGAATACCCAGGAAAACTTCAAAAGCCGCTTCCTGGCTATGTACCAGGCAGCAAAGTAATTCCTCTCCATTTTGATGCAGCAACTTTGATTAAGTGAATATCAAAACCACAAAAAAGGTTGAGTGTTCCGCATTGCATTTGTAGAAAAAATAGTAGCTTGATTTAACGATTGCCGCAGTCAAGTACTGCATCCTATCCTGGGGATTCTTCCCTCAGGAACTACCATTGTAGGCTTAACCTTGTTGCCGTTATGAAATTCCATGCTCCCATTTCTGCTGTCGCCGAGAAGCTTTCTTATACCCGTAAATTATTTCACGATCTGAATGAATTGGTAAACGACAGCAGTCAAACGTATTTCCCCGACCAGCAGCGCAAAAGCAGGTGGTCCATATTACGTGATCAGCTTTTATGGATCTTCCGCAATAAGGAACTTAACCGTTATTACTATGTGTATGGCCTCGACCGACGGTACGATAAATCGTCGAAGGAATATCTTGGCTATCGCAAGTTCCGGCGAATGCGCGATACAGCTAACCTGCACCCCAAGGGATTAAACTTCAATTACGCATGCATCATGCGCGACAAGTTCGTCTTCGGCCAGTTTCTGAAAAGCCTGAATATTCCCACACCAAAAAATATTGGTTTACTGAATAAACAGGGAATTACCTGGATTGACGGAATGAAGCAAACTTCATACGACCAGATAGCGCGCATTGATGTAGACGGCTTCTGTAAAAAATTGATGGGACTTAAAGGCGAAGGCGCATTTGCATTACGCACCCAAAATGGTGAAATATTTGTTGGCGATAAAAAACTCTCTGTTAGTGCCCTTCGCGAAAAGATTCAGGATGAATACCTGTGGCAGGAGCGCGTAACACAGCACCACGAAATGGCACGTCTTCATCCACCCTCAATAAATACTATACGTCTGCTCACCTTTAATAATCATGGTAATATTGAATTGTTCTGCGGTGCTATGCGCATAGGTACGAAAGGAAGGCCGGTGGATAACTGGGGTGCAGGTGGCATTGCTGTGGGCATCGATATTGCGACCGGAACGCTAAGAGACTATGGTAAATATAAACCTGGTGGCGGTGGCCGTGTTTATGTTCATCCAAATACGGGCATCAGCTTAGCCGGTTTCAAAATTCCATTCTACAAAGAGTCAGTTAAAATGGTTTGCGATGTGCACCGCTATCTGTATGGAATCCATTCCATCGGTTGGGATGTGGCAATTACCGAAAATGGTCCCGTACTTCTCGAAGGTAATGAAGGCTGGGATGGAAGCTTAAACATGAGCCTCGAACAGAATTTCAAAAACCGGTTCCTGGCTATGTACAAGGAAGACGAGCACAGATAAAGAAATAGCAACTTTCGCCGTTATGAACATGCCGCGTAACAACTGCAGAATCCTGGTTTTCGCATGGCTGGCAAATGGCGAAGTTGGCCAGGTTCTGCAGGTGTTATCGCTATTCCAAAGCTGACTATCTTGCTATGATCATCTTTTTTGCACTCACGGTCTTCCCATCGCAAATCAAAGAATAAGTATAAGTTCCTGAAGGCAAATTTCCCCTGGCGAAATTTACAGTTCCCGCACCTTGCACATTATATATTTTAACCTGGGAACCTTTTGCGTCTGTGATTAATATTCGGGCGCTTCGAACATCAGATGCAATAAAATATTGAATTGCTGTATTTGTAGTTACCGGGTTGGGTATATTCTGCTTCATCCAACCCTGGCTATGAATTGGGAAGTTTGAACCATTCGCCAAATCGAGCAACATGTTTTTCAATTCGGCTACTTCCTGTCTCAGTTCTTCATTCTGCCTGCTGAGTTCCTGCACGCTCTTTACCAGGGGCACTACAAAATCGGCATAACTGATTCCATAGACATCATTTTCCGATTGTGGTTTATACAATCCGCTGAAATCATAATTCAGTTCCCGTATCACCTTTTCTACTTCCTGTGCAAGGAAACCGCTGTAAACGATTTTTTCTTTGTTGGCGATCATTTCCTCCTCTTTGGCTTTCATTGAAGGATTTGTGGCAAGGTTATCCTGGCCCGGTGCTGATTGGCCGTTATGGATATGTTGATTTAGTTTGCGGATGTTGTAGCGGTAAGTAACTGGCCGCAATTTGTTTATGAAACTGAGACCGGGAACATTGTCTTCAACAGCGTTCTTAAATCGCTCGTCGGAATATATAGTATGATTGGCGGCGGCACGAACGGTGGTGACGAAAATATTCCCGAGCATTACCTGGTTCGATGTCAGTGCACGTGCATTGTAACCAAGAGCAGTTGCATTTGTAAAATTCGAAGTTGCTGAAGCAGAAGCGCCAACGAAGGTGCAATATTCCGGCGCGTTTAAATTATAGCCGGCAGTGATGCCTACTGCAGTATTCCAATATCCTGCATATACTCCATTAAGTGCATTGTAACCGAGTGCAATATTGCCGCTCCCGGTTTCATTGTTATACAAAGAACTCCGCCCGATAGCGATGTTGTTTATCCCGGTTGTTGTATATCTTCCTGCCATATGTCCTGCCAGGAAATTATCGGTAGCTGCCTGGGCAAGATTGTCACCCGCATAGCGTCCGATGGCAAAGTTGTCTGTCTGAAACATTCGGAATGCACGACTGCCATTAATGTAAATTGCACCTCTTATATACAAATCGCTCCACGGCCGGTCGGGTGTTCCAAGTCTGAAATTACCTGCATCCGGTACCAGGTGCGTATTGATTCTCGTGTTCTGCAGATTAGACAGGCTGCTGTTTGCTCCGCTTATGCCAACAGAATTCCAGCCGGCACGATAGTAGTAAAAGCCGGGTTCATTATCTACCTGGTATATCAGCAATCCTTCTGCGGGCGATGAAATATTATTACGCTGGCTTCGGGTGAGGCGGGGAATTAATACGCCTTTTGAGCTGGAACGAATATCCAGTATAGAAGAAGCATTTGGAGCACTGTTAGCAATTCCGATTGCTCCTGAAGCGCGCTGAATAAAAAACTGGGAAGTATTAAATTGAATATTCCCATTGGCAGCAATACTCATGCGTTCTGCAGATTGAGAATGATCCGGCCCTGTATAGAAGGCAATTTTTTGCGGAACGCTACCTGCAGTTACCGCCCCATCTACAGCAATCCGAATGAGCGCCGAGGGAACAAACGCGCTGCCATCAAAACCACCGGCATTTAATGTAAATAATACATCATTGTTTTGTACAGCTTGTGGGTTGCTCAGCAGTCCCCGCGCTCGCCGGGCGGAAATAATTGCTCCTGAGGCAGCGTTACCGGTAGCCGAACCTATAACCATTTCTGCGCTATCGCCTTCTGCAAATGCCGATATCAACGTTGATGAGCGTAGCCAGGTTCCACCAGGATTTGAAGCAAGTCGCGGCTTGATCGCAAATAAATTGGGAGGCGTTGTTATCCCAATGCCGATATTTCCTGTGGCACCGATTGTGAGCCGCTGTACATAGTTTGTAAATATCCTTAGCGGCTGAGCATTTGTTGTGCCTAAAACCGAATTCGCGGTTGCGTCGGAGTTGCCTGCTAGTCTCCAATACTGACCCCGTACTCCTCCGATGAGAAAAACCAGGCATATAATGGTTGCAAATAGTATCCTGATCATTTTTTCAGAATTGAATAAATTATATCATTCAAATTAAACGGAGTCTGTTATACGATTCCACCATGGCATCGTATGCA
>JAFAGE010000314.1 GCA_023423015.1 Bacteroidota bacterium | reverse complement strand
GGTGAAAAGTGAGAGGTGAAAAGTATATTTAAACAAAAAGCCCTTAGTGTCACGCACTAGGGGCTTTTACATTCGCCAGTTTGGATGCGGCGAACTTTCGTTGTATGTCATGGCTGCCACGCATTTGCACGGCATCAATTGTAGCGGAGCGGGGAGTTGAACCCCGGACCTCAGGGTTATGAATCCTGCGCTCTAACCGCCTGAGCTACCCCGCCAGCGGGGGGCAAAGATAGGGCAATGAGGTCAAAAGGCAAAGGGATGGCGTTGCGGTTTTTTCTGCATAACGCACCTGAAGCAGTTTCCTTTTCGGCGTGAACGCGTTGTGTTTTTCCCTCTCATACATTTGAATCTCGGCACCCTGAAAAACCAATTATACGTTCTTATCCGTCCGTAACCGGCTCTATTGTTATGTTAGATTGCTTACCCCTGTTTCCACAGGGAACCTAAGCTTTTGGTTGCCAGGGTTCGTATCTACGAACCCTGTTTTAGTTTCTGCAAACGGCGAACATGATACGGCAATCTCTTCCGCTGATTTCGATCCGTCATTACACGAAACATCACCTGACGCGATCAAATCTCGAGTACAGACTCGCCCCATACTTCCACCTCAAACTGATCACGAAATAGTCTTCGCTCCATTCCGACAGCCTGTACTTCGTTTGTTCATATTCCGGGCTTAGATAGATCATGTAATCTCCCAGGTTATCCTGGCCAAGCTGGTATTGCCGCACCAGCATGCTGCTGGTATCGCCACTCCACTTAACATTATTCTGAAGCACTTCAACAGTTGAATCGTTTCGGAACACGTGATAGTCGTCTTTGATGTAGTCAAGCACGTATGCCCACAAGTCCGTTTCAGATTTCACAACAGAATCTGACTCGTTAAAGTCGATTGGTATATCTGAATAAAAAGCTGTAAGCTGAAACACAGGAGCTGTGTCTATCGGTATCTGTGGCAAGGGATCTACTTTCGGATAGCCGCCTTCTAAACTAAGTTCTTTCTCGCAGGCAGTTGCTGCCAGCACAACGATACAGAGGTACAATATCTTTTTCATGTGGTACGAATGCAGGTCTCTGAATACAGAGGAAAGTGGATATGGCTGCTTAAGCCGGTGGGAATTTCAGGAGATATCGTTGGCAAACAAAATAGAACAAAAGCTTCTTAGTTGCAAGTGTTCATGCACAATATCTGACCCACGAATTCGCCAATTTGTAGAACCATTGCAACATTCGGCAGCAATATTGAAGCGCAACTATTTGCTTAAGAAATCTTGATTTTCAGCCGATTGCCCGTTTTCAGACAGCTTTATTGACAGAATGGAACGGTATTAGACCGTTTAAGGTTCGAAAGGATTTTTTATTAACCTAAAGAAAAACTTTATGAAGCGTTTATCAATTTTATTCGCAGCAGCGATTGGATTTATGGCATGTGGCGATACAGGAAGTAATAGCGAAACAGGCGGTTCGATTGACTCAAATACCACAACACCTTATAATAATGATGACCCGTCTATGCAAGCAGATACAGCCACACTCGACACTACATCGTCTGGAATTAACAGCGGTGGAACAGAAGGACAGGGAGGAGTAATAGACCCTTCTGGTAACGGCGCCGGCAGCTCTGATGCACAAGGTGCAGGAAGCGGTGCTGGTTCAGGAGCAACAGGTAGTGGAGTAGGTTCAGGTAGTTCCGGTGCAGGTAACACAGGATCTACTGACGACGCAGGTTCATCTGGCTCACCTTCGCCGGATAATAATCAAAGCAGGTAACACAAATTTAGCATGTGTATAGGTAAGAAGGGAGACCATATGGTCTCTCTTTTTATTTTGACTTCTTCTTTTTTACCCCTTTCTTTTTCACTGCTGCTTTCTTCACAGGTTTCTTTTTCGCAGCCTTTTTCTTCGGGCCAGGCGATGCCTGTTTTCTCAACTTTTCAGAAGCCACATCCCTTCGTTTTATCCATTTGGGGATCGGCTCCGGCAAATACAACGCATTGCCCTTACGGTCGTGCAGCCCCATGCTTTTGCTGATCTTATTACTCAATGCTCTTAATGCAGGACTGATCTTTCTTCCCAGTGTTTGTTTCTGCTGATCAGCATAGAACTGCTTCAACGTGGCTATTGCTTTATCAATCACGGCAACTTCTTCTTTGTACATCTTCTGTTTGCGATACCAGATCATCAGTCGCTCGTACGGAATGGTCGCAATGGTGCCGGCATTTACTTCATTTATGTACCTGTGGATTGGTTCATCCGGGTCATCGGGTTTCACGGCACGTAATTTTGATGTCATACCATATGCTTTAAAAACAAGTTAACGATTGTTCCCAAATCCGTATCTTCCAACAGGGGTTAATGAAGAATACTGCCGATAAAACAGAAAACCAGCAAACCGCGAGTCCGTATCTATCCGATTCGCATGGTTCCAGCAAGGATATTTACCTGCACCAGATATTGAACCGGCTCCATGCAGGTGTTACAGAAACTACACTTGATGGTAGATTTTTAACGATGAATGACCGCTATTGCGAAATCGTAGGTTATTCCCGCGAAGAACTTCTGTCGAAAACGTTGATGGAGATTACACACCCCGACGATCTCCCGGCCAACATTGCCCTGCTTCAAACTGCTATCGATACGAACAGCAGCTTTCACATCGAAAAACGATATGTAAAGAAAGACGGATCAATAATTTGGGTGAACAATAGCGTTGGCATCATAGACAATCCGAAACATGGGCGCGTGACAATGGCAGTATGTATTGATATCACCGATCGTAAACGCGCTGAAAAGGAGTTGAAAGATTCTGAAGAGCGTTACCAGAATTTCATACGCAGAAGTACTGAAGGCATCTGGCGTTGCGAACTCGATAAACCGATTAAAGTAGATATGCCTGTTCAGGAACAGGTAGACTACATTTATGATCATGGTTACATGGCCGAATGCAATGATGCAATGGCTAAAATGTATGGTTACGGGAAGGCAGAAGATTTAGCCAACCTGCCTTTAAATAAGTTCTTTCCGAGAGATGCAGATACAGAAGCGTACCTCACTTATTTTATCGAATCTAATTACAGTGCCGATGGTATTGAAAGCAAAGAGCTCGATAAGGACGGCAACATAAGGTACTTCATCAACAACCTTGTTGGAATAGTAGAAAATGGACAGCTGCTCTGTGCATGGGGATCGCAGCGGGACGTTACGCAGCAAAAGACTATCGAAGAAGCATTGCGTGTTTCCAATGAAACATCTGAAAA
This sequence comes from Bacteroidota bacterium, assembly GCA_023423015.1. Lineage (GTDB taxonomy): Bacteria > Bacteroidota > Bacteroidia > Chitinophagales > Chitinophagaceae > Flavitalea. Next base: position 1,221 of record JAFAGE010000314.1, on the reverse strand, counting down.
ACGCAAGAGGCTTTATGAAACCATCGCAAACAGTACACCCGATCTTATTTACGTGTTCGATCTCGATTACCACTTTACCTATGCAAACAAAGCATTGCTTACCATGCTGGGAAGAACATGGGATAGTGTAGTTGGTAAAACTTTGCGTGAGTGCGGTTATGAAGAATGGCACGCTGATATGCACGAGCGGGAAATTGACCGCGTAGTTGCAACAAAAAAACCAATACGCGGTGTGGTTTCATTTCCGCATGCTGACCTGGGTAAACGCGTGTACGATTACATATTTGCACCCGTGATGAACGGAGAAGGAAATGTTGAAGCTGTTGCAGGTACCACGCGCGACATCACCGACATTCAACTTGCAGAAGAGTCGCTCAGGGAAAATGAAGAACGTTACCGAAAGCTTGCTGAATCGCTTGAGCATATCGTGATTGAACGAACACGTGAATTGCAGCGTTCTAATGAAGACCTTCAGCAATTTGCACATGTTGCTTCTCACGATTTGAAAGAACCCGTACGAAAATTACGCATGTTCAGTGGCCGATTGAGAGAAGAATACGGCACTGAGATGCCAGTTAAGGCTTTGCAGCATGTAGAAAAAATTGAAAAAGCTGCAGACCGGATGTATAGCATGATCGACGGTATGTTGACGTACTCCTGGTTTAACGCCATGGAGCAGCGTTATGAAGACGTAGATCTAAACAAGCTGATATCCGATATAGAAAGTGACCTGGAACTGGTCATCGCAGCTAAAAAGGCAACAATAAGTTATTCTGGTTTGCCGCATGTAAAGGGTTCGCCGATATTGATACACCAGCTGTTTTACAATCTCATCAATAATTCTCTGAAATTTTCGCGCAACGATGTTCTTCCCCGGATAAAAATTTACGTTGCCCCTGAGGTAAAGACTACCGAAGGTTCAGATACTGTGACGCTGGTACTGGAAGACAATGGCATTGGATTCACAGCCGGAGATGCAGAAAACATATTTAACCCTTTTACTCGCCTGCACACACGCGACAAGTACGAAGGAACGGGCCTTGGCTTAGCTCTGTGCCGCAACATAGCAGAACGCCATGGAGGAAGCATCAGGGCCGAGGGGCGTTTAGGTGAAGGGGCCAGGTTCCTGATAGCGCTGGTGAGGGGAGAGGTGAAAGGTGAGAGGTTAAAGGTGAAAGGTGAGAGGTGAGAAGTGAAAGGTGAGAGGTGAGAAGTGAAAGG